>JAZQNT010000122.1:0-11208 GCA_045627505.1 Nocardioides sp. | reverse complement strand
GGAAATCCAGGTTCTACGTCAGGATTCATGTGATTCTGCACCCGTGAAAAAAAGCCTAGCTCGATTCCATGTCCGGAAGACAGAGTTCTCAAGGTAAGCTTGCCTGAAATCTGCATCGGTAGTCCCCGGTTTCGGATCCAGCAGGTGGCCTTAATGAGGTGGTTAGGCAATGTTATTGATACTGGAATCATCTAAGACGTCAACCCTATCTTCCTATGTGTCATTTCAGCGCCCGAGGAACAGGGAACGCGGCGCCCACCTGGCCGCCATCCGTCGGGATCGTGGCAGCTCCGACCCCAGCGTCTCCACCAGTGTGCGGGCGGCGTGCTGGGCAGTCTGCCGCTCATCGCTGATCGGCTCTCCTCCGGCCGCGCCAGAGGTGGGATCGACGGAGCTGGGTTCGACGGAGCTGGGTTCGACGGAGGTGGGATCGACGGGAGTGCGAGCGCGTGAGCTGCTGCTCGGCGCATAGCGGTCGAGTTCCACTGCCCGCACGAGGGTGTCCAGGGCGTCCTGGTCCGGAGACAGGTCGCTCGCCAGCAACCACGCCCGGGACTCCTGCGGGCTGCGACCTGTGGGCCAGGCGCCACCCAGGTCCACGACGCTGCTGCGCAACTCCTCCCACCACTGCTCGGGGTCAGGGGAGGACAGCCGGCTTGCGCGACGGCGCCCGCGCAGCAACCCGGGCACCGCGCCCGAGGCCAGGAGCAGCACCAGGGCACCGATGGCGAGGACCGACGTCGAACCGGCACGCCCCGAGGAGGAGCTGGTCGCCCCGGGGTCGGTCGTGGGCGAAGGAGAACCGGAGGGGAGGTTGCTCGGTGCTGGGGAGGGTGCTTGGCGGGGGGCGGGGCTCAGCGACGGGACGGGGAAGTCGTCCTCCCCGTCCAGCGCGGTCCGGGTGTAGGAGGGCACGCCGTCGGCACGGCTGCTGGGCGTGGGCTCGAACCGCACCCAGCCGGCGCCCTCGAAGTACAGCTCGGGCCATGCGTGCAGGTCGTGGGCGGAGAAGACGTACGTGCTGCGGTTGACGCGTTCCGGTTCGAGGAAACCCACCACCACGCGCGCGGGAATGTCGAGGGAACGCGCCATCAGGGCCATGGATGCGGCGAACTGTTCGCAGTAGCCCTCCCGGCCTCCGGGGGACAGGAACGTCACCAGATCGTCGTCCCCGACGGATTCGACGACCTCGAGGCTGTAGGTGAACTCGCTGCGGAACCAGTTCTGCAGCGCCTTGGCCTGGCGGAACCGGGTCGGGGCGTCGCCAGCCACCTCCTGCGCCAGCTCGCCGACCAGGTCGGGCAGGCCGTCAGGGAGACGCACCCACCTCTTGCCGTCGGCCGGCAGGCTGTTGGGCGCCGTGTCCAGCGCCGTCGCGGACACCTCGGGGGTCTGGGTGCTGGCGCTCCAGCCCAGTGCGGAGGTGGTGAGGTCGGGGTCCCACGCCACGAAGTCTCGGGTCGAGATGTCGTAGCGCCAGTCGCCGGATGCCTCCACCGTGGTGACGTGCTCGGGCAGTGGCAGCCACCGGGACCGAAAGCGTTCCTCTGCCTGGAAGGTCCAGTCGCTCCCCGTCAAGGGGGTGTCGGCGTCGAGCCCCAGGACGCCGGACATGCGGCCGTCGGCCACCTGGGAGCTGGAGGCGCGACGGTCCCCGGTGGTCCACTGCCGGCCGTCGTAGTCGGTGAGCACCGAGGTGCGCAGGTATCGGGGCATGCGTCGCGGACCGGTCACCGTGAGCAGGTCGACGTCGGCTCCCCGGGTGAGGTCGCGACGCAGGTCGAGCAGCGGGTTGGCGATGGTCACCTCCTCGTCGGAGCCTCCCGAGCGACTGCCGCTCCACGGCGGGGCGTCGGGCAACGGGGCCATGACGGTCACCAGGCAGGCGGCCGTCGCGGCTGCGGCGCCCACCGCGAGCACCGCCGGTGCACGGACCCGCAGCCCCTGGAGCCGACCCTCCGGGTCAGGGCCGTGCATCCGGGACTCGCGTGCCTGTCCCACTGCGAGCATCCCGATGAAGATCGAGGCCGTCAGGGTGAAGTCGAGCCAGTTCGCGGGAGTATTGAAGTTGGAGGGCAGGACGTGCACGACCAGCAGCACGAACCCACCGAGGGCGACCCAGCCGCGACCCACCACGCAGATCTCGAGGAGTAGGGCCAATCCCAGGGCCAGCACGGTGATCAGCACGCTCAACGAGCCGCCGTCGATGGCGATCGGGACGGAGAACTCCTGCACGGCGCGGAGGTCACGTGTGAGCGCATCCGCCAGGGCGTCCAGGCCGGCACGCAGAGGCAGTGGCCCTGCGCCAGACAGGTGCAGGGGCACGGTGAGACCCACCAGCAGGCCACAGGGGACGGTGACCCAGGCGCCCTGCCCGAGGGCGCGCAGCAGGGTCGAGGTCAGCGCCACCAGCAGCGTGCACAGCAGCACCGGTCCCGTGTGCTCGCTGACCTGGGTGAGGGAGCTCCAGGGCAGGAACGCCGTGGTGAGTCCTGCGGCGCAGAGCAGCGCCAGGGCCAGGTCCAGCAGGTTGCTGCGGGCGTCAGCACGACGGCCCGGGGAGGGACGACCTCTGCTGAGCGAGCCTCGTCTGCGCCTCGCCTGGCCAGCGTCCCCTCGCCCGGGGGCAGCCGTCGCGGCCGGACTCGCCCCGCCCGCACCTGCCCCGCCCGCCAACTGGCGGTCCGCCAGTTCGGTGTCGACCAGCTCGGCGTCCACAGGTCCGGTGTGCATGCCTCCAGTGTCCCCGGATCCAGCGTCCCGAGCACCGGTGGAGAGCCGACGGTTCACCGACTGTGCGCTCATCGGCTCACGCTCCGCCACGCCTCCCGCAGGGAGGTGCGTGGTCCGAGGACGGCGACGTTCCACCCCGCTGGGGTGTCGACGCCCTGCCCCTCCGCGCCCCCGCGCCGTGGGTGGGACGACCACAGGTCGACCTCGAGGACCAGCGCGCGGCACGAGGCCGCCCGGGGGGCCCACCCCGCCAGGGTGTTCAGGTCGAGCTGGTCGAGGTGCCCCAGGACGGCCACGAGGCTGTCCGCGGGGCGGTTGCGTGCGGGGCGGGCGCTGCGGGCGGCGGTGGGTGGCAGCAGCTCCCACTCCCACGTGGAGCTGTCCGGGGCGAGTAGCGCCAGCCGTTCCAGGGCGGTCTCCAGCGCCTCGGGCCCGTGGGCCGTCACGTCGAACGAGGTCTGGCCCAGCACCAGGTGCACGTCGTTGCCCCGGAGGTGCAGGTGCGTGAGGACGGACGCGGTGACGCGCACCGCCGTCTCGAAGGACGAGGCGGCGCCGTTGCCCCGGTGTGCGGCGCGACGCGTGTCGAGCACCACGGTGGTCGTCGGGCGCAGGGACTGTTCCTCGTTGCGCACCATCAGCTCACCGGCGCGGGCACTGGAGCGCCAGTGCACCCGACGCACGTCGTCGCCGCGCCGGTAGCTGCGCACGGTGGTGTCGTCGCTGTCGCCGGCGGCCGCCGACCGGGAGCGCGCCGCGCCCCCGCGCGACTGCACGGCACCGGGTGAGCCGTCCAGGGCCACCACGGCGGGCAGCACCACGAGGCCGGTGGTGGTGCGGAATCGCCGGTGCACCTCGACCAGGCCGAGGGGATCCTTCACCCGCAGCCGGCCCGGTCCCAGCAGGTGCTTGCCCCGGACGTCGGTCGAGACCCGGTACCGCAGCTCCTGGACCCTTCCGCGGCCCAGCCCGGTGAGGGAGAAACGGGGGCGGGCACCCAGCGCGTAGCCCACCTCGTCCTCCAGCAGCACGCTGCCCGGTGGGGCGAAGCCCTCGTTGCGCACGTCCAGGGTCACCTGGGCGCTCTGCCCGCTCCGGATGCGGTACGGCTGGACGTGCCGGTCGAGGGTGATCCGGTAGCGGGTCCGGGCCATCACCGCGGCGGCCAGGAGGGGGAGCAGTGCGCTCAGCACCCCCACCCGGAGCAGGGTGGACTGGCCCAGGGCGACCGCGCAGGCGCTGGCGGTCAGCCCGGCTGCGAGCAGCACGCGCCCGCGCGAAGTCAGTGAGGAGAGTGCCTCACGCACGGGCAGGATCCGGCACGGGCACCGAGCGCACGATCTCCTCCACCACGGCCTGGACGTCCGCCGCCGCGGCGACGGCGGAGTGTGACAACAGCAGGCGGTGGGGGAGCACCGTTCCGGTGAGGTCGCGCACGTCGTCCGGCAGGACGAACGCCCGCCCGCGGAGTGCGGCCAGGGCCTGGGAGGCGCGGATCAGTTGGAGGGTCGCGCGGGGGGACGCACCGAGCATGAGGTGGGGGGAGGTGCGGGTGGCGCGGGACAGGTCCACCGCGTACCGCTGCACGGCGGCCGACACGTGCACCGCGGCGGTGGTGGCGATCAGGGTGCGCACCTCGGCCACGTCGGTGACCGGCTCCAGCGCGTCCAGCGGAGTACGGCCGGTGTGGGCGTCGAGCATCGCCACCTCGTCGTCGGCCGACGGGTAGCCCATCGAGACCCGGGCGGTGAAGCGGTCGCGCTGGGCCTCGGGCAGCCCGAACGTCCCCTCCATCTCCACCGGGTTCTGCGTGGCGACCACCATGAACGGTGAGGCCAGTGGGTAGGTGTGGTCGTCGACGGTGACCTGGTGCTCCTCCATGCACTCCAGGAGCGCCGACTGGGTCTTCGGCGAGGCGCGGTTGATCTCGTCGGCCACCACGATGTGGGCGAAGACGGGCCCGGGACGGAACTCGAAGCGCCGAGCCTCGGGGTCGAAGATCGAGACGCCGGTGACGTCGGAGGGCATGAGGTCGGGGGTGAACTGGATCCGGTGCACCGAGGCGTCGACGCTGCGCGCCAGCGCCTTGCTCAGCAGGGTCTTGCCGACCCCCGGGACGTCCTCCACCAGCAGGTGGCCCTCGGCGAGCAGCACCACCAGCGCGGTGGTCACCACGTGATCCTTGCCCTTGACCACCGTCTCCACGTTGGCCCGTACGCGGCCCGTCACCGTCAGGAGGTGCTTCACCGCCTCATCCGGTGCGACGTTTCGCCGCACCAGGTCTTCGGTCACGCTCACGTTGCTCCTCCGTCGGTCCCTGGCGCCACTGCGCTCCACCGTAGTGGACGCAGCGGCACGGCACTTCCGTGCCGGACCACGAGGATCCCATTTCGGGCGGTCTCCCGCCGGTCCATCGGCGGACCGGGTGGTGGGCCGGTGGTGCGCAGGTGGGGAGAGGGGGAGCGTGGGGCGAGACGTGGGAGTCGCAGCGCAGCACGAGCCACGGCCGGGGCCCTGATCGGTGGTGAGGCCTCCGCCGGACCGCGGTGCCGGGTGGGACACGCAGCCGGTTCGCGGGGCCCGACGCTCCACGGCCTTCCACGGGGCTCCACCCGCTCCACCTCCGCTCCACCCCGCTCCACCGACGCCCCGGTGAAGCCGCCCATGAGTGGCCTGCTCTTCGTGGCAAGGCTCTGACCTGCGCAAACGTGGCGATCGAGCGAGTGGAGGAGGTGACCGACGTCACGACTACCCGGGAAGCCGCCCCTGGAAAACCATCCCCGAAATCAGTGAGACGACACGTTGGAGGTGATTGACGGTGGTGAATTGTGGAGTACTGTGGGGCGAAGTGGTGCAGGGGGCGGCGACAGTCGTCGGCGCATGGGGAGGTGGCAGGTGTTCTTCGGCACCTACACGCCCAAGCTCGATGACAAGAACCGGCTCTTTCTCCCGGCGAAGTTCAGAGACCAGCTGACGGAGGGGCTCGTCGTGACCAGGGGGCAGGAACGCTGCCTCACGATCTGGTCGCTCGAGGACTTCCGGACGCTCACCGAGCGCCTGGCCCAGGCACCGGTGACCAACAAGGGCACTCGTGACTACGTCCGCATGCTGTTCGCGGCCGCGAGTCAGGAGGTTCCGGACAAGCAGGGACGCATCTCCATCCCTCCAGTGCTCCGGGAGTACGCCTCGCTGAAGAAGGAGGTCGTGGTGATCGGTTCGATGAACAGGATCGAGATCTGGGACCCCCAGGCGTGGGCGCACTACAGCGAGGAGCAGGAGCAGGTCTTCTCCGAGCTGAGCGACGAGGTCTTCCCGGGCATCTGACCGGACGACGGCGGCTGCACCGGACGGGCGCAACCAGGCAGACAACTGAAGAACGGCGTGGGGCCAGGTCTCGAGCCCGCTCCTGCGGACCCTCTGGGACCACTTCCCCGGTTCCAGAAGGACTTCCCAACCGCAGGAGCGGGCAGGGACCTGACCCGCACGCCGATCACCGCGGCTGCCGATCCCGGCGGACCGTGACCTCGAGAACCACGCGGACGACGGACGGGGCGCACAGCATGGACACCACACAGGCACCGGGAGCGGCCACCGTCCGTGGTGTCCGGGTGCGCCATCAAGTTCTGGACGCCCTCGCGGTGGCAGTGTTCACCGCGGTCGCCTCCGGCGCGGTCTCCGTCGCCCTCCTCGTCCTCGACTCGCGGGGGAGGTAGCAACATGGCCAACGATCGTCACGTCCCGGTGCTCCGCCAGCGCTGCGTGGACCTCCTCGCCCCGGCGCTCGCCCAGCCCGGCAGCGTCATGGTGGACTGCACCCTCGGCCTGGGAGGGCACACCGAGGCCGTCCTGGAGGCCCTGCCGAACGCCAGGGTCATTGGCATCGACCGCGATCCCCGCGCCATCGCCCTCGCCTCGGAGCGGCTGGCGCCGTTCGGTGACCGTTTCACCGCGGTCAACGCGGTGTACGACGAGATCGCCGACGTCGTGGCTGACCAGGGCCTCGAGCACGTCGACGGTGTGCTGTTCGACCTCGGCGTGTCCTCGATGCAGCTCGACGAGCGGGAGCGGGGGTTCGCCTACGCCGAGGACGCTCCGCTGGACATGCGCATGGGCTCGAGCGGCCGGACCGCCGCCGACATCATGAACACCTATGACGTGGCCGAGCTGACCCGCGTGCTCCGGGAGTACGGCGAGGAGAAGTTCGCCGCCAAGATCGCCCGCGCCATCGTCCGTGAGCGCGAGGTCGAACCCTGGACCCGATCGGGACGTCTGGTGGAGCTCCTCTACAAGGAGATTCCCGCCCCGGCCCGTCGCACCGGCGGTCACCCCGGCAAGCGGACGTTCCAGGCGCTGCGCATGGAGGTCAACGACGAGCTCGGTGCGTTGCGTCGGGCGATCCCGGCGGCACTCGGCGTCATCGGTGTCGGCGGCCGGGTGGTCGTCGAGTCCTACCACTCGTTGGAGGACCGGATGGTGAAGCGCTTCTTCGCCGACGCCACGAAGCTCGACCTGCCGCCCGGCCTGCCGTTCGTGCCCGAAGGGGCCGAGCCGGAGATGAAGCTCGTCATCCGTGGCTCCGAGCTGGCCGACAAGGCCGAGATCGAGCGCAACCCGCGTGCCGCGTCCGTGCGCCTGCGCGCCGTCGAACGCGTCCGTGAGCCGAAGGGCGGACGCCGATGAGCACGCCCGCCGAGCAGCTCTTCGCCCGGGTCTCGACCCTCGGCGAGGCGGCTGTCGACCGTGCCCGACTCACGGTCGTTCCCACGCGGACGTCCAGCCCGCCGCGCGTCCCCTTCGTCGCACTCGTCTCGGCGGTGGGGCTCCTGGGTGTGGTCGGGCTGCTCATGTTCAACACCTCGCTGCAGCAGGGCTCCTTCACCGAGGCCGAGCTGCAGGAGCGCGCCAGCGCGGTCGCCGACCGTCGCGAGACCCTGCAGATGGAGCTCGACGACCTGCGCGACCCGCAACGGATCGCCCGGGAGGCGAAGAAGATGGGGATGGTCGTCCCGTCGGCCCCCACCTTCCTCAAGCTCGACGGAACGGTGGTCGGCGAGCCGCGACCCGCTACCCGTGAGGACGAGCTCAGGATCGAGCGTCGGCCACAGCGCGTGCCGGCCGAGCTGCGACCGAGGATCAACGTGGTCGAGGTCCCTGCGCGGGCGAAGACCCGGGCTGACCGAGGCGACGCCGGCCGGGGCGACTGAGGCCGTCGCGCCAGCGCACGGATGCCCAGCGCAGGAGAGCCAGTGCCGCACGGCGAACCGTGCGACACGGAAGGGCCCCTCCGGGCTGACCTCCCCGGAAGCGCGCCGCCGGGCAGGTATCAATGGGGGAGATCCACCGCCCCCGACCAGCCACTCCAGCCACGCCAATCGCAGTAGAAGACGGAGCACCGTTGTCCACCAGCCCCCGGGAAGCACCTGGCACCAGCCTGCGACGTCGTCCCGCAGGTTCGGGCCGGGGCGTGCCGGTGGCGCGGCTGCGGCTCGGCTTCCTGCTGGTGGCGATGGTGCTGTCGATCTTCGCGGCGCGGCTGGTGCAGCTCCAGGGGCTGGACCCCAACTCCTACGCCAAGCTGGCCACCGCCAAGGACGTCGTCAACAAGACGCTGCCCGCCGCCCGCGGTGAGATCCTCGACCGCAACGGAGTGGTTTTGGCCGGCTCGGTGAGTGGCCGCATGGTGCTCGCCGACCCCTTCCAGACCGCGGACGACGCACCCGAGCTGGCCCGGGTGCTGGCCGACGAGCTCGGCGTCGACTACTTCGCCACGTTGAACAAGCTGCGTAAGAAGGGCAGCCGCTTCGAGTACATCGCGCGCCGCGTGCCCGCGGCCGACGCCCGCGACCTGCGGGAACTGCTCAAGGAGAAGAAGCTCGCCGGCGTCTGGCTGGACGACGACCCGATCAGGGACTACCCGGCCGGCGACGTCGCCGCCAACCTCGTGGGGTTCATGGGAACGGACGAGCCGCTGGCCGGCTTCGAGCTCACCTTCGACCAGCACCTCCAGGGCAAGGACGGGCACAGCCGCTACACCCAGGGGCACGGGTACAAGGTCCCGTTGGCGGAGAACTCCACCGTCGAGCCGGTCAACGGCAAGGCGCTGAGGAGCACTCTCGACCGGGAGCTCCAGTGGTACGTCCAGAAGGTGCTCGCGCAGACCGTGGAGGACTACCGGGCGAAGTCCGCGGTCGCGATCGTCCAGGACGTCCGCACCGGTGAGCTCCTGGTCGTGGCCGACGCACCCACCTTCGACGCCAACAATCCCGGCGAGTCGCCCAGCGCCGACCTGGGGTCGCGTGCGGTGAGCGACGTCTTCGAGCCCGGTTCGGTGCAGAAGGTGCTCACCGCCGCTGCGCTCGTCGACGACGGCAAGGTCAAGGCCACCACCAAGCTGCGCATCCCCTCGGCGCTCAAGCGCCAGGACCGCACCATCGGGGACTGGTTCGACCACGGCACCCTGAAGCTCACCATGGCAGGGGTCATCGCCCAGTCGTCCAACATCGGCACCGTGCTGGCCGCGGACTCCATGGGCACGCGCCAGTTCCACGACTACCTGGCCAAGTTCGGCCTCGGGACGAAGACCGGCATCGGCGCCCGGGGCGAGGCCAAGGGTCTGCTGCCCAGCGTGGCGTCGACCACGTCGCAGAACAAGGACCGCATGGTCTTCGGGCAGTCCATGTCGGTCACGGCGGTCCAGATGGCCACGGCGGTCAATGCCATCGCCAACGGTGGGGTCCGGGTCTCGCCCAGCCTGGTCAAGGGATCGGTCAAGACCGACGACGGCACCCTCGTGGGCACCGACCACACCACCCGGGAGCGGGTGGTCAGCGAGAAGGCCGCGCGCGAGACGATGCTGATGATGGAGCGGGTCGTCGACGCCGAGGTCGGTGTCGCCCCTCGGGCGCAGGTGCCCGGCTACCGGGTCGCCGGCAAGACCGGAACCGCGCAGCGCGTCGATGAGGAGTGCGGCTGCTACGACGGGTCGTACTCACTCTCGTTCGGCGGCTTCGCCCCCGCGGACGACCCACGATTCACCGTCTACGTGGTGATCCACGCCCCTGGCGTCGACGGCGGCGGTGGCTCGGTCGCCGGACCGGCGTTCTCCAAGATCATGGCCCGCGCGCTGGAGCGCTACGGGGTGGCCCCCAGCGGCGCCGAACCCAACCAGACACCCACCGAGTGGTGACGGTCCCCACTCCCTCAGCCTCATTCGCCCCTCCGCGGGCGCTGCCGGATGGCCTCCGGTCGGTGCCCGCAGTTAGCCTCACAGGAATGCACGTGCACAAGATCCAGGCGACGAGGCCTGCCCGCCCGCCCCGAGCCACGCTCGACGAGGTGGCGGGATGGCTGGAGGCGGCGGGGGAGGAACCCCGCGTGCTCTCCGGCGGCGACACGGTCGTCACCGGCGTCACGCTGAGCACTGCGCGGGTGCTGCCCGGCGACCTGTACGCGGCGCTCCCCGGAACGCGTGTGCACGGCGCGCAGTACGCCGCTCAGGCGCTCGACCAGGGCGCGGTCGCGGTGCTCACCGACGCTGCCGGTGTCGAGGCCGTCCGCGCTGCGGCCGGCGTCGACGTGCCGATCCTGGTGCTCGCCGACCCGCGCCGCCTGCTCGGCGCGCTCGCCGGTCGCTTCTACGGACGTCCGTCGCGGGCGATGACCATGGTGGGGGTCACCGGTACCCAGGGCAAGACCACCACCACCCAGCTGCTCGCCGCGGGCCTGCTGGGCTCGGGCACCACGTCCGCCGTCGTCGGCACGGTCGGCACCTCCGTGGCCGGACAGGCGATCCCCACCACCCTGACCACTCCCGAGGCCCCCGACCTGCACGCCCTGTTCGCGCTCATGGTGGAGCGCGACGTCGCCGTCTGCGCGATGGAGGTCTCCAGCCACGCGCTGGTGATGGGACGCATCGACGGGATCGTCTTCGACGTGGCCGTCTTCCTGAACCTGGGCCGCGACCACCTCGACTTCCACGCCGACGTCGAGGACTACTACCGCGCCAAGGCCTCCCTCTTCACCCCGCAACGCTCCCGGCGTGCGCTGGTCAACGTGGACGACGAGCACGGGCGGCGCCTCGTCGCCGAGGTCGCCGAGGAGGGCCTGCCGGTGCACACCTTCTCGACCGGGGTGCCCGGTGTGCGGGACGCGGCCGCGGCCGACTACCGAGCGGTCGACCTGGTCTGCGGCGCGCGCGGCTCCCGGTTCACGATCCTGGGCCCGGACGGGCTGCGGGTCGAGACCTCGGTCCCGTTGGCTGGCGACTTCAACGTCTCCAACGCGCTGGCGGCGGTGGCCGCCGCGCACCTGGCCGGCCGCGAGGCGGACAAACCATCTGAATGTACAGCATTGGCGAAGAAAATCTTGCCGTCGTCGCTCATATAGCGCAAGTCGCTCAGACGGACGCCTTCGAACTTGGCACCCTTACCTTCAAGATAGGTCTGGGCATTCACCCACTTACCGTCCTGATAAAAG
>JAZQNT010000121.1:0-3110 GCA_045627505.1 Nocardioides sp. | reverse complement strand
GCCGGCATCTGCCTCAAGTCGGGCAACGCGGTGCTCCTGCGCGGTTCGTCCAACGCGCGCTCCTCCAACGCCGCGATCGTCGAGGCCCTGCGCGGCGCGGTCGAGGCGTCCGGCCTGCCCGCCAACGCGGTGCAGATGGTGCCGGGGGAGACCCATGAGAGCGTCAAGGCGCTGATGCGCGCCCGTGGCCTGGTGGACCTGTTGATCCCGCGTGGTGGTGCCGGCCTGATCAACTCCGTCGTCACCGAGTCGATCGTGCCGGTGATCGAGACCGGTGTCGGCAACTGCCACGTCTACGTGGATGCCGCCGCGGACCTGGACAAGGCCCTGGCCATCGTCATGAACTCCAAGACCCACCGCAACAGCGTCTGCAACGCCGCTGAGTCGCTGCTCGTCCACGAAGACGTGGCCGGCCACTTCCTTCCGGCGGTGGTCGAGGCCCTGCAGGAGGCCGGGGTGACCGTCCATGGCGACGACCACTTCTGCGACTTCGACGGAGTCCTCCCGGCGACCGAGGAGGACTACGCGACCGAGTACCTCGCCGCGCACATCTCCGCCAAGGTGGTGGCCGACGTCGAGGAGGCGATCGCCCACGTGCGCCGTTACTCCTCCGGTCACACCGACGCGATCGTCACCGAGGACATGGCGACGAGTCGTCGCTTCGTCGCCGCGGTCGACTCGGCGGCCGTGATGGTCAACGCCTCGACCCGATTCACCGACGGCGGTGAGTTCGGCTTCGGCGCCGAGATCGGGATCAGCACCCAGAAGCTGCATGCCCGTGGGCCGATGGGCCTGCCTGAGATGACCTCCACCAAGTACGTCGTGGTCGGCGACGGCCACGTCCGCTGACCCGGAACCAACCCGATAGGATTCACCACATGTCGAACACTGATCTCGTCATCGCCGCGTCCGCCGAGGCCCCCCACGTCTGGGGAGGCGCCAGCCCGTACTGGGTCGGCGCCATCACCCTCGTCGTCTTCCTCGGGATGATCGCCCTCCTCGTGGCCTTCGGAAACGGCCGCGAGCACAGCTGAGTTGAACACCCCGCGTCGGGTCGGCGTGATGGGCGGGACCTTCGATCCCGTCCACCACGGCCACCTGGTGGCTGCCTCGGAAGTCCAGGCTTGGTTCGACCTCGACGAGGTCGTCTTCGTGCCCACGGGTGACCCGTGGCAGAAGGCCGACCGTCTGGTCTCCGCGGCAGAGCACCGCTACCTGATGACGGTGGTGGCCACCGCCTCCAATCCCAGGTTCCGGGTGTCCAGGGTGGACATCGAGCGTGGTGGTCCGACCTACACGATCGACACGTTGCGCGACCTCCGGGCGCAGATGCCGGACGCGGAACTCTTCTTCATCACCGGGGCGGACGCCCTGGCCGACATCTTCACCTGGCGCGACGCGGCCGAGCTCTTCGAGCTCGCGCAGTTCGTCGGATGCACGCGCCCCGGCTACGAGATGGATCCCGCGACGTTGGCGGCGATTCCGTCCGACCGTGTGACCATGGTGGAGATCCCCGCGCTGGCGATCTCCTCCACGGATTGCCGCCGGCGCACAGAACGCGGCGAACCCGTCTGGTACCTCGTTCCGGACGGGGTCGTCCAGTACATCGCCAAGCACCACCTCTACACCGCCTCCAGCGCTCCGCGCGCGGAGCAGAAGGACCTCTCGTGAGCGCCACCGAGCATGCCCTCGAACTCGTCCGCGTCGCCTCCCTGGCGGCCTCGGACAAGCTGGCCGAACGCATCATGGCGTTCGACGTCAGCGAGCAGCTCGCCGTCGCCGACGCCTTCGTGCTGGCCTCGGCCAACAACGACCGGCAGGTGCGCGCGATCGTCGACGAGATCGAGGACCGCCTGCGTGAGCAGCTCAACGAGAAGCCGCTGCGCCGCGAGGGGCACCAGCAGGGTCGCTGGGTCCTGCTTGACTACGCCGACGTGATCATCCACGTGCAGCACACCGAGGAGCGAAAGTTCTACTCGCTCGAGCGCCTGTGGCGTGACTGCCCGTCGATCGAGCTCCCGGCCGAGCTCGGCGAGTCGGCCGGCCAGGCCGTGGCCCATGAGGACGAAGACCCGGACGCCCTGGCGCCCTCGATCGACTGACCCGGTCACGACGGTGGGAGCAGGCATCATGGTGGGCGAGAGCGCGCCGCGGCGCCTGCTCCTTCTGCGTCACGGGCGTACCGCGTGGAATCTCGAGGGACGTGTGCAGGGACAGATAGACGTCCCGCTCGACGACGTCGGGCGTACCCAGGCGGAGGCCGTCGCCCCGGTCATCGCGAAGATGGGTCCGCAGTTCGTGGTCTCCTCAGACCTGGCTCGGGCGCGGGCGACCGCCGAACGAATCGCCGCCTCCGGCAACGTGGTGCCCCGTTTCGATCCGCGCCTCCGCGAGTTCGACCTCGGTCAGCGTGCAGGCATGCGCCTGGTCGACTATGCGGCGCAGAACGCGGACGAGTTCGCGGCCTACCGGTCCGGACGCTACGACGTCGTTCCCGGGGGCGAGTCGCGAGAAGAGCTCGAGGCGCGTTTCGTTCCCGCCCTGCGTGAAGCCTTGAACGAGGTCAGGCCAGGCGGCTTGGGGGTGGTGGTGGCGCACGGAGCCGCGCTCAAGGTGGCAGTCGCGTGCTGGTTGGGATGGCCCCCCGCGCTCGTGCAGACCCTGAGCGCCCTGGGCAACTGCCACTGGGCCGAGGTGGACGACTCCGGCGATCCCGCCAGTGCCTCGGCGGGGCTGCGACTGGTGGCCTGGAACGGTCACGGCTGAGGGGTACCGGGGAACCGTGTCCCATGGGCGAAGCCCGGGGTGGTCGGGGGCCGGCACCCGTGGCGGGGACATCGCGGGACCCCGGATTTCCTACGTCTGAGGCTCTGTACTAATGTTCTTCCTGTCGCCGCGAGAGCGGGGACAACCTCCCAGCGGGGGTGTGGCGCAGCTGGTAGCGCACCTGCATGGCATGCAGGGGGTCAGGGGTTCGAGTCCCCTCACCCCCACGCTGATCGAAGGGCCCGGACTCTGAGTCCGGGCCCTTTCGCATTTCTGTGCTGCGGCCCGGCGGCCCGGCGGTTCCGCGGCGCTTCCGCTTGTCGTGCGGCGTCCGGCGACCTCAG
>JAZQNT010000120.1:0-5097 GCA_045627505.1 Nocardioides sp. | reverse complement strand
GTTGAAGGCCAACCAGTGGTGGCTCTACGACCAGACCTCGCCCAGCGCGTCGGGCGGTCGGGGACTGGCGCTCGCGCGGATCTGGTCGGAGTCGGGCGAACTCGCCGCCACGGTGGCCCAGGAGGGCCTGATTCGCCGTCGCGCCTGAATGCTCACCCTCCCCGGGACGTCATGGGCCTCCTCGGGACGTGATGGGCCCTCCCGGGACGTCATGGGAATCGGGGGTCACCGGGCGCACTTCCGATGACGTCCCGAATGGGCTGTTTCAGGCTGGTGCCGCCCTGGCTGCCCGGACTTGGCTGCCCGGACGTGGCTGCCCTGACTTGTTGGCTGCCGGACCGGGAGGCGGTGCGTGGGCGTCAGAGGGCGGTGGCGCGTCCCACCAGGTGCGGGGCCCCGTCCTCCGGGGACGTGAGCCCGAAGCGCAGCTCGTCGCGGTCGCCGTCCAGCCCGAAGCCCACCTGTCCCGGCAGGAAGACCGGTGTCTTGAACGCCACCTCGACGCGCACCGCGTCGGGAATCCGGTTCTCGACCGCGGCCACGCACCGTGCCTTGGTCCACATGCCATGGGCGATCTGCCGCTTGAACCCCAGCGCCCGGGCGGTCAGCGGGTACAGGTGGATCGGGTTGAGGTCACCGGAGATCCGGGCGTACTGACGCCCGAGGTCACCGGGCAGGGACCACCGGGTGGTCGCGTCGGGCGCCTCGCCGAGGGCGAGTGAGCCTCGCGCTCCTTCGGTCCCGCGACCGCGCACCAAGTAGGAGGAGACGGACTCCCACAGTGGTTCCCCACCGGCGGTGGTGACGGTGCTGACGAAGTCCAGCATCCGTCCCTTCGGATGGGGGCGCGGCTCGCCGACGGTGGTGCTGGCAGCCAGGGACTCGCCCAGGCCGATCGCGCGGTGCTGGGTGATCGTGTTCTCCACGTGCACCCCGCCCATCGCCGGCCACGCGTACTGCGGGCTGGCCATGATCTCCATGTGCTGGGCGAACGCCCGCAGGTGTGGGTAGGTGAGGGGCAGCGTGTCCCTGCGCGGGAACCCGCAGACCGCGGCGTAGCGGGCCACGTGCGCGGCGTCGAGCGGGGAGGCCTCCGACGTCACCGTGATCGGGGAGAACGCGGCGGCCGGCACCTTCTTCACACCCGGCAGCTGGTTCACGCCGGGCACCGAGGGCAGCCCCAGGCGAACCAGCCGGGGGAGGCCGGTGAGGGAGGGGGAGCCCGCCACCTCAGGCACCCAGCATCATCTGGCCGCAGACGCGCACGACGTTGCCGTTCACGGCACTGGAGCCGGGGGAGGCGTACCAGGCGATCGTCTCGGCGACGTCCACCGGCAGGCCCCCCTGACTCATCGCGTTCATCCGCTGGCCCACCTCGCGGGTGGCGAACGGGACGGCGGCGGTCATCTGGGTGATGATGAAGCCCGGTGCCACAGCGTTGACGGTGATGCCGTCGGTGAGGGTGGGGGCCAGGTCCTGGACCAGGCCGATCACCCCCGCCTTCGACGTGGCGTAGTTGGTCTGGCCCACGTTGCCCGCGATGCCGGCGATCGAGGAGACGCCCACGATGCGTCCGTCCGGGTTGACCACGCCTGCGTCGAGCAGGGCGCGGGTGATCCGCAGCGGCGCCGTGAGGTTCACCGCGATCACGGACTCCCAGCGATCGGCCTTCATGTTCGCGAGCTTCTTGTCCCGAGTGATTCCGGCGTTGTGCACCACGATGTCGACACCGCCGTGCTCCGTGGCCAGGTGGTGGGCGATGCGCTGGGGTGCGTCGGAGTGGGTGATGTCGAGGGCGAGGTGGTCCCCACCGAGCTCAGCCATCAGGGTCACCAGGTCGCTGGCCGCCTGCGGGACGTCCAGGCCGACGACCGTGGCGCCGTCGCGGTGCAGCACCCGGGCGATCTGCTCGCCGATGCCGCGTGAGGCCCCGGTGACCAGGGCGACCTTGCCCTCCAGCGGTCGACGCCAGTCGGCGGGCACCGGGGTGTCGGTGCGGCCGTCGGTGCCGATGCGCACGACCTGGCCCGACACGTAGGCCGACTTGGGGGAGAGGAAGAACGCCAGCGTCGAGTCGACCGTCCCCTCGGCACCCTGGGCCACCTGGACGAGCTGCACGGTGCCGCCGCGACCGATCTCCTTGCCCAGGGAGCGGGTGAAGCCCTCCAGGGCGCGCTGCGCCACCCGGGCCTCGCCGGAGTGCTCCTCGGGGATGCCGCCGATGACGACCACGCGCGGGCAGGACTCCAGCCGGCGCATCACCGGGGTGAAGAACTCCTGGAGCGTGAGCAGTCCCTCGGTCGAGTCGATGCCGGTGGCGTCGAAGACCAGTCCCTTGTAGCGGGCGTCCGCGGTGTCGTCGTGGGTGGCGGTGACGTCGAACGCCTTGAACAGCGTGGGCAGGGCGGGGGTGAGGCGACCGGCGCCGCCCAGCAGCACGGTCCCGGAGACCAGCGGGGCGCCATCACTCCAGCGCTCCAGCGGGGTGGGCTGGGGCAGGCCGAGGTTCTTGGCCAGGAACTTGCCGAACCCGTTGGAGACGAAGCTCTGGTAACGATCGGTCATGACGTGGTCCTCCGGGAGGTGCAGCTCGCCGCGGGACGCGACGTGTCGTGGATGTGCGCTGGCTGGATAGGGCGTGGCGGCACGTGTCGGGGGACGGAACGCGTCCCGTGCCACCCCCAGACGTGTGCAACTCTAGGTGTAACTGAGCGTCCACATCCCGGGGTCCACAGTCCGGCCCGGGAGCACCACGTGCCCACGCGACCGACACAGGAGTCAGCAATGCAGGCCAGCACCCGCAGGGTCGCCGTCATCGGCGGAAACCGCATCCCCTTCGCCCGTTCCAACGGCGTGTACGCCGACGTCTCCAACCAGGAGATGCTGACCGCGGCGCTGGACGGGTTGGTCGCCAGGTTCGGCCTGGAGGGGCAGCGTGTGGGGGAGGTCGTCGCAGGCGCGGTGCTCAAGCACTCCCGGGACTTCAACCTCGCGCGCGAGTGCGTGCTCGGGTCCACGCTGAGCCCGGAGACCCCCGCGATCGACATCCAGCAGGCGTGCGGCACCGGTCTGCAGGCCGTCATCCAGGTGGCGAACAAGATCGCGTTGGGGCAGATCGAGGTCGGGATCGCCGGAGGGACCGACACCACCTCCGACGCCCCGGTGGCCCTGAGCGACAAGCTGCGCCGGAAGCTGACGAAGGTCAACAACGCGCGCGACACCAAGGCGAAGCTCACCGCGCTGGGCCAGATCCGCCCCGGCGACATCGGCCTCGACATCCCGCGGAACTCCGAGCCGCGCACCCGTAAGTCGATGGGCGAGCACGCCGCGCTCACGGCGCTGGAGTGGCGGATCGGTCGCGAGGAGCAGGACGGGCTCGCCGCTCGCTCGCACCAGAACCTTGCCCGCTCCTGGGACGAGGGGTTCCACGACGACCTCGTGACGCCGTTCCGCGGCGTGGAGCGCGACACCAACATGCGGGCCGACTCCACCCCGGAGAAGCTCGCCAAGCTCAAGCCGGTCTTCGGCAAGGGCGCGGCTGCCACCATGACCGCCGGCAACTCCACCCCGCTCTCCGACGGTGCCTCGCTGGTGCTGCTGGCCAGCGAGGAGTACGCGGCCCAGAAGGGCTGGCCCGTGCTGGCCTACCTGACCGCCTACGAGACCGCGGCCGTCGACTACGTGCACGGCCACGAGGGTCTGCTGATGGCCCCGGCCTACGCGGTGGCCACGATGCTCCAGCGTGAGGGCCTGAGCCTGCAGGACTTCGACTACTACGAGATCCACGAGGCGTTCGCCTCCCAGGTGTTGTCCACGCTCAAGGCCTGGGAGGACCCGGTCTTCTGCAAGGAGCGCCTGGGTCTGGACGCGCCGCTGGGCTCGATCGACCGCAGCAAGCTCAACGTCAACGGTTCCTCGCTCGCCGCCGCCCACCCGTTCGCGGCCACCGGTGGCCGGATCGTCCCGGTGCTCGCCAAGCTCCTGGACGCGAAGGGGTCGGGCCGTGGCCTGATCTCGATCTGCGCCGCGGGCGGGCAGGGTGTAGTGGCGATCCTCGAGAAGCCCTGAGACCCGGCCGTGTGAGGCTCGCCTGAGCCACGCCGCGCCCGCGACCCAGCACCGTCGGCCCCGGACGTCACCTGCGTCCGGGGCCGACGTGCGTGCACACCCGAGCCGCTCGGGCTGCGCCTCGCCCGCGCGCCCGACTCCGCGTCCCGGGCCGTGCACCGCTGGTCGGCGCCGAGGCCGCCGCTGATAACCTGACCCCCGATCGACATCCTTTAACGAGCCGTCCCGTGAGGCGGAGAAGGAGGTCCGGCGGCCCATGCCTGCCCCCGTACCAGGACGTACTGTCCTCGACGCCCGTGACATCGCCCGGGCGCTCACCCGGATCTCGCACGAGATCCTCGAACGCAACCGGGGGGCGGGCGACCTCGTCCTCATCGGTCTGCACAGTGGCGGTGTGCCGCTGGCCCGGCGCATCGCCGAGCGCATCGCCGCCGTGGAGGGCCTCGAGGTTCCCGTCGGCGAGCTCGACGTCACGATGTACCGCGACGACCTGCGCCAGAACCCCACGCGGGTGCCGCACAAGACCAAGGTCCCGCCGATCGACGACAAGACCGTCGTGCTGGTCGACGACGTCCTCTACTCCGGCCGCACCATCCGCGCCGCCCTCGACGCCCTGGGAGACCTGGGGCGTCCGGCCGCCGTGCGCCTCGCGGTCCTGGTGGACCGGGGCCACCGCGAGCTCCCGATCCGCGCCGACCACGTCGGCAAGAACCTGCCCAGCGCCCGCAGCGAGCGCGTCTCGGTGGTCCTCACCGACGACGGCACCGCCGAGGTCCGCATCAGCGGAGGGGGCCACGAGTGAAGAAGCACCTGTTGTCGATCGACGACCTCACCGTTGACGACATGCACACCATCTTCGACACCGCCGCGGAGATGCACGACGTGCAGCGCCGCGAGGTGAAGAAGATCCCCGCCCTGCGCGGCCGCACCAACATCAACCTGTTCTTCGAGGACTCCACCCGCACCCGCTCGAGCTTCGAGATCGCCGGCAAGTGGATGTCGGCCGACACCATCAACATCACCGGCAAG
>JAZQNT010000119.1:0-15813 GCA_045627505.1 Nocardioides sp. | reverse complement strand
CAACTCCTTGGCTCACAGAACGACATGGCTACGATCCGACTTGTTGGAACGAAGCCGAGGAATCGACGCTGTTCGGCTATCACGGCAAGGGGACCTGCAGCGGTTTCGGCAAGGTGTTCTATGCGAACAACGGGCAGAGTTCACCGCAGGCGATGCGCGATCCGCGGACGCCGGCCGGATGTTTGGCGAGCTGGCAGCCGGGTCAGAAGAACTGGGAGCTCATTCGCACGAACCAGTTCACGGAAGTGACGACGCGCGATGGCATCTACGGCAACGAACATCCGGACAAAAATCCGATCTGGGCGCTTGGGTGGGATCATCGGAGTGTGCTTCTGACGACGACGGACGACGGTCAGACCTGGCACGATTTCCGTCTGCCGAAGGGATCGCACAGTTACGATGGCGCACATGGTTGGCATACGGAATGGCCGCGCATCCGCGAAGTCGGCACAGGAGATGATTTCCTCGCGACGATGCACGGGACGTTTTGGAAATTCCCGGCGACGTTCAGTCCGAAACGGACGGCGGGGATCCGTCCGCACGCGACCTACCTCAAGGTCGTCGGCGATTTTTGCCGGTGGGGGGCGCGGATCGTGTGCGGGTGTGACGACCACGCGAAGACCGAGTTCACGAATGTACGCGACCTGAAGGGAGGGCGTGCGAAGCCGCGTCCGAGCGAGTCGAATCTGTGGTTCCTCAAGCCCGAGGAGCTGGATGCGCTGGGGCCGCGGGTCGGACATGGCGCCGTATGGGCGGATGACGCGGTCGTGTCCGGACGGGCGAGCGATCCTTTCTTGTTTGCGGGGTATGATCGGAAGTGGGTGTGGACGACGCTTCGGGTCCGTCTTGAGTTCGATGTGACGGGCGAGGGCGTTTGGACGAAGGGTCCGGAACTGCCGTCGGGAGGACACGATCTCTCGCGTCTCGGTCCGGCCGAATGGATCCGGCTCGTGCCGCTCGAAGACGCGTCCCATGCATTTGCCGTGTTCCACTATGGTTCGGCATCGACGGCGGCGGATGCGAATGCCTTGACCGTGGCGGCGCCACCGGAGGCGAAGGCGATTTTCGAACACGATGCGCCCGTGCCGACGGGTAAGATCGGTGCGGATGCGGCGTCGCTGTTCTACGAGGAGAAGACGGGCGGTCAAGGACAGGGACGGGTGACGCGGTGGCGTTTGCCCCGATTGACGTCCGACACGCCGGCGACCTGCGGGCGGATCTGCCGTGAAGTGGCGACCGAGCGCGACCTGTTGCATGTCGGCGGCATCTTCTATGATTTGCCGGCGGTGACGGCAGGCGGGTTCAAGTATGTGAAGGCGGTGTCCGCAACGCCGCGCGCGATTGACGACTACGACACGTGGAAGGGGCTGTTGGTCGTTCGCGAAGCAGGGGCGTGCAAAGTCGGCGCCCTGGACGACGTGTGGAAGCTGGGGGCGCCGCGCGGGGTGGGCGGTCCGTGGAAGGAGACGTCCGTCACGGCGGGCGAGGCGAGCGATCCTTACTTGATGAACGGCTTTCAGGTGAAAGAGCTGACGCTGGCGGCATCTGCCGCGACGACGGTGACGCTCGAGGCCGACATCGACGGATGCGGTACCTGGGTGACTGCGGGTACGTATGCGTTGCAGGCGAACGCCCGGAAGTCCGTGTCCTTGCCGCATGCGTTTTCGGCCTACTGGGTGCGCGTACGCAGCTCCAAGTCCTGCACCGCCACCGCGCAGTTCATTTATGCGCAAGAGAATGACTAGCCTCTTCGGCTGAAGTGTGATATAATGTTTCACATGAATATCCAACGGCGAGATTTTCTGAGAACGGCGGCGGCTTCGGCGGCTGTTCTCGCGTTTCCGAACATTCGCGTGTCGGCGGCGTCTCCAAATGGTAAAGTGAACATGGCCTTTGTCGGTATCGGCAATCAGGCCGGTCGTGACTTTTCCATGTTCGCCTATTATAAAGACCTCGTCAACGTGGTTGCGTTCTGCGATACGCAGATGGGGGCCGAGCATACGCGGCGCGTGTTGAAGGATTTTCCGCAGGTTCCGCGTTATAAGGATTTCCGCCAGATGCTCGCGAAGCACGGGAAGGAGATCGATGCGGTGTGCGTGGCGACGCCCGACTTCTCGCATTTCCCGGCGGCGATGCTGGCGATGTCGATGGGCAAGGCCGTCTACTGCGAAAAGCCGATGTGCAACACCTTCCAGGAAGTCGCGCTGATGACGGCTGCGGCGAAGCGGCACAAAGTCGTCACGCAGATGGGCAACCAGGGCCATTCGGACGCGAACTACTGGCAGATGAAGACACTGGTGGAAAACGGCTTCATCAAGGACGTCACGAAGATCGACGCTTTCATGTGCGCGAACAACCGTCGTTGGTTCAAGTGGAAAGGCACGCTGATGGAGATGCCGGACGAAGACCCCATCCCGGCGAACCCTGCACCGGCCAGCCCAGCATCGGCCAGCCCAGCACCTATCGCCCCGCCCGCGCGACGTCGGATCGACCGACGTTCGTGGTGGATGCTCGGGGGATCGTCGGCCGTGCTGCTGCTGGTGGCCCTGGCCTGCTTCGTCGGGCCACACCTGCTGGACGACGCACGGGGTCAGCAGGCGCTGGGCGACCGGCTCCGGGGCCCGGCGTGGACGGCCGAGCCCGTGGCCGGACGTCCGCTGGGCCCCGACAACTTCGGCCGCGACATGGTGCACCGCACCCTGGAGGGCGGGCAGGTGTCGTTGCAGATCGCCTTCCTCGCGGCCACCGGTGCCGTGGTCGTGGGCATGCTGCTCGGCCTGGTCGCGGGCTTCCGTGGCGGGTGGGTCGACACGCTGGTGACCGGACTCTCCGACGTCTGGGTGGCCTTCCCGTTCCTGGTGATCTGCCTGGCCACGGTCGCGGTGGTGGGTTCGGACGTCTGGGTGCTGACCGGCCTGCTGGTGCTGGGCGGCTGGGTGCTGCCCACGAAGGTGACGCGCACCGTCGCGATGCGGGTGCGCAGCGAGGACTACGTCGCGGCCGGCCGGGGTGCCGGGGCCACCAACGGGTACCTGATCCGCACCCACGTGCTGCCGCAGGTGCTGCCGGCCAACCTGGTGGTCTGGTCGTTCACGGTCGGCACGCTGGTGATCATCGAGGGCGCCCTGTCATTCCTGGGGTTGGGCGTCCGTCCACCCCAGGCGTCCTGGGGCAGCCTGCTGTCCGACGGCCGAGGCTTCCTCGAGACCGCGTGGTGGATCTCGGTGTGGCCCGGCCTCCTGCTGGTGGTGACCGTGGTGGCCACCAACGTCCTCGGCGCCGCGCTGCGCCGGATGTGGGGCACCGGACCCGTCGACGAAAGGGGTGCCTGATGGCTGTTCGTGAGCACGTAGCGCCGACCGGCGTGCGCTCGCTTCCGGGCTGGTCGGCCGACGCGCCGGCCCTGCGGGTCGACGACCTGCACGTGGTCGCCGGCCCGGCCGAGGACCCGGTGACGCTGGTGCGCGGCGTCTCCT
This sequence comes from Nocardioides sp., assembly GCA_045627505.1. Lineage (GTDB taxonomy): Bacteria > Actinomycetota > Actinomycetes > Propionibacteriales > Nocardioidaceae > Nocardioides. Next base: position 12,337 of record JAZQNT010000119.1, on the reverse strand, counting down.
TCACGGTGCCGCGTGGCCAGGTGGTGGGACTGGTGGGGGAGTCCGGCTCCGGCAAGACGGTCACCTGCATGTCCTCGCTCGGCCTCGCCGGACGCGGGGTGCGGGTGGAGTCGGGCTCGGTGCGCGCCGCCGGCGTCGAACTGGTGGGGGCCGACGAACGCACCATGCAGGCGGTGCGCGGCGGCCTCGTCGGGACCGTCTTCCAGGACCCGCTGAGCTCGCTCAACCCGCTGCAACGGGTGGGCGACCAGGTGGCGGAGGCGTTGCTTTTGCACCGCGGCGGCAGCCGGAAATTGCACCGCGACCGCGTGGTCGAGCTGTTCCGCGCCGTCGGGATCCCGGCCGCCGAGCAGCGGCTGCGCGCCTACCCGCACGAGCTGTCGGGTGGTCTGCGCCAGCGGATCGCCATCGCGATGGCGCTCGCCAACGACCCGCCGCTGCTGGTGGCCGACGAACCCACCACCGCCCTCGACGTCACGGTCCAGGCGCAGGTGCTGGACGTGGTCCGCCACGCCACCGGGGAGCAGGGACGCGCGGCGCTGGTCGTCACCCACGACCTCGGCGTGGTGGCCGAGGTCGCCGACCGGGTGGTGGTGATGTACGCCGGCCAGGTGGTCGAGGAGGGCGCGGTCGTGGACGTCTTCGCCGATCCACAGCACCCCTACACCCAGGGCCTGCTGGCCTCCCGCCCGCAGCTCGTCGCGGACCGGGCCCGGTTGGCCGCGATGCCTGGCCGCCCGCCGTTGGTCGGGCAGTGGCCCGAGGGCTGCGCCTTCGCCCCACGCTGCCCGCGGGCAGCCGAGAAGTGCGCGAGCGCCCCGGCGCTGGTGGCCGCCGGTGCGGGGCAGGCCCGCTGCTGGTTCCCCGGCGTCAGCGCCGCATCCGCCACCACGGAGGTGAAGGCATGAGCACGCTCGAGGTGCGCGGCGTCTCCAAGCGCTACCGGGTGCGGGGAGCGGCAGGGCGGACCGTCCTGACCGCGCTCGACGACGTCAGCCTCACCGTCGCCCCGGGGGAGACCTACGCGTTGGTCGGTGAGTCCGGCTGCGGCAAGTCCACCTTGGCCCGGGTGGCTTCGATGCTGGTGACCCCCGATGGCGGCGAGGTCGTCTGGTCCGGCGCGGAGGTCGGCGGGTTGAAGGCGTCGGCGCTGCGGCGTCGGCGCGGGCACACCCAGCTGGTCTTCCAGGATGCCGCCTCCGCACTGTCGCCGCGGATGACGGTGGCCGACGCGGTGCTGGAACCGCTGCGGATCCAGGGCCGTCCCGTCGAGGGCGCGTTGGGCAGGTTGCTGGACGACGTCGGGCTCGACCCGGCGCTGGCCTCGAGGTACCCGCACGAGCTCTCGGGCGGTCAGCGTCAGCGGGTGGTGATCGCCCGGGCGCTCAGCCTGGGACCCCAGCTGCTGGTGCTCGACGAGCCGGTCGCCTCGCTCGACGTCTCGGTGCAGGCCCAGGTGCTCAACCTGCTCGCCGACCTGCAGGCCGAGCACGGGTTCGCCCACCTGCTGATCGCCCACGACCTGGCCGTGGTCAGCTCGGTGGCCGACCGGATCGGGGTCATGTACCTGGGCCAGTTGGTGGAGGAAGGGCCCGCTGGGGAGGTGCTGACTTCCCCGCGGCACCCCTACACGCGGATGCTCACCGCCGCGATCCCGGTGCACGACCCGGCGCTGCGCGGCGCTCGGGAACGGATCGTGGTGCAGGGCGATCCGCCGTCGCCGACCGAGACGTTCGCCGGCTGCCGGTTCGTCTCCCGGTGCCCCCTGGCCACCGAGGTGTGCACGACGACGCCGCCCGAGCTGCGAGCAGTGGGGCCTGCGGGGGGGCCTGCCGGGCGGGTGAGCGTCCGCTGCCACCACGCCTGACGACGCGACCTCAGCGGCGGGCGGGCCCGCTCCGGGGAGTCCTCGGGGTGGGCCCGCGGTCCTTCGCCACCAGGACCGAACCGGTCATCAGGGCGATGAAGAGCTGGAGCCACAGGTTGGGTGTGGGCGGGAGTGGGAAGTCGCGTCCGGCGTCCAGCGCCAGCACCGCGCCGAGGAAGGCGAGGGCCACGCCGGTGGCGTTCGCGACGGCCCATCGGGTGGAGTGGGTGTGCGAACGCAGCAGCACCGCCGCAGCGTTGACGCCGAGCACGCCGACGAGGGCCACGCAGCCGACCAGGGCCGGGACCCATCCCGTCGCCGTGTCCAGCGGGGCGATGACCACGAGTGCGAGCAGGGCGCAGACGGCCGCCACCACGTGGCCGACGAGGCGTTCGTTGGTCATCGGGGCGCGGTACTGCGGCCGGGCCGGGGTGCTGGGTGAGGTCGCCATGGCGCACATTCGAGCACGCCGGGTGCCCGGGGTCGGCGGGACCACCGGGAGTGATGGCGGACACACCCGATCTCCTCTACGGTGACAGTGAGACTGTCAGTGTCGGGTTCCGGGAGGGAGCCCGAACGGACCCGGAGGTGTGTCGTGCCGCAGATCCCCACCATCCTGACCGAGGAGCACGAGGACTTCCGCGCCACCGCGCGCGCCTTCCTCGAGCGCGAGGTCGTCCCGCACCACGAGAAGTGGGAGCTGGACGGTCAGGTCGACCGCGAGGTCTGGCGGAAGGCCGGGGATGCCGGGCTGCTCTGCCTCGACGTCGCCGAGGAGTACGGCGGGGCCGGGGTGAAGGACTTCCGGTTCGCCCAGGTGCTGGCCGAGGAGGCGAGCAAGGTGGGCGCCAGCGGGCTCGGCTTCGGGCTGCACTCCGAGATCGTCGTCCCCTACATCTCCGCGCTCGGCACCGAGGAGCAGAAGCGACGTTGGCTGCCCGGTTGCGTCAGCGGCGAGACGATCACCGCGATCGCGATGACCGAGCCGGGCGCCGGCTCCGACCTGCAGGGCATCACCACCCACGCCGTGGACAAGGGCGACCACTGGCTGCTCAACGGCTCCAAGACGTTCATCAGCAACGGCATCCTCTCCGACCTGGTGGTCGTGGTGGCCAAGACCGACCCGAGCGCCGGGCACGCCGGCGTCTCGTTGCTGGTGGTGGAGCGCGGGATGGAGGGCTTCGAGCGGGGTCGCAACCTCGACAAGATGGGCATGAAGGCGCAGGACACCGCCGAGCTGTTCTTCACCGACGTCCAGGTGCCGAAGGAGAACTTGCTCGGAGCCGAGGGCGGCGGCTTCATCCACCTGATGGAGAACCTGCCCCAGGAGCGGATCTCGATCGCGGTGATCGCGGTGGCCGCGATGGAGAAGGTCTTCACCCTCTGCCTCGACTACGCCAAGGAGCGCCAGGCCTTCGGTCGTCCGATCGGCTCGTTCCAGCACAACCGGTTCGTGCTCGCCGAGATGGCCACCGAGCTGCAGGTGGCCAAGACCTTCGTCAACGACTGCATCCTCAAGCTCAACGCAGGGGAGGCCGACGCATCCCTGGCCTCGATGGCGAAGTGGTGGACCACCGAGCTGCAGAAGAAGTTCGTCGACGCCGGGGTGCAGCTGCACGGCGGCTACGGCTACATGAGCGAGTACCCGATCTCGAAGGCCTACCTCGACTCCCGGATCCAGACCATCTACGGCGGCACCACCGAGATCATGAAGGAGATCATCGGACGCTCGCTCGGCGTCTGACGGGAGCCGTGCGCGCGTAGGTGTCGGCGCGCGCCGGTACGGTCGCCGTGCGCGTCCTTCCCCCCACGACCGCGCCCGGCATGACGCGGTGCCCGGGCGGAAACGAGCACCTCCCCCCATGATGGGTGTCACCCACGCCACCAGCGGCGCCGCCGTCTGGATCGCCACCACCGGTCTCCTGCCCCTGCTGTCCACCGGGATCCACCCGCTGCCCGCCTCGACGGTGCTGGCCGGATCGATCGTCGCCGCGGGAGCTGCGCTGCTGCCCGACATCGACCACCACTCCGCGACGATCGCGCACTCGGTGCCGGTCCTGGGGCGGCTCGTCGCGGGGGCGGCTGGCACGCTCTCGGGCGGGCACCGGCACGGCTTCCACGCCCCTGTGGTGCTGGTCGGGGTCTGGTTCCTGTTCTCCTGGCTCAGCACGTGGAACTGGGAACTGCCCGGCGGCGGGACGGTGGCGGCCGGGGTGGGACTGACCGCGCTGGCGCTGTGCTGCTTCGGCATGAAGGCCCGCGGCTACGTCTCCACCTGGCCGCGCTCATGGCTGATCGGCGCGCTCTTTGCCGTGACGGTGCTGCTGATGACCCCCGAGGGCGAGGGATCGCAGTGGCTGCCGCTGGCCGTGACGCTGGGCTACGCCACCCACTTGGTGGGGGACGTGCTCACCACCGGCGGCCTACCCGTGCTCTGGCCCCTCGTCGTGAAGCCGCCCCGGTGGTGGCGAGGCATCCCGGTGCTCTCCGACGTGTGGAAGTCCAACGGGTACGTGGCCGTGCCGCTGCTGGGCGACGCCGGCTCGCTGCGCGAGAAGCTCCTCGGCGCGGTGATGACCACTTACGTTGGCTACGGGACGCTCGCCGAGTGTTGGCGGCTCCTCGGCCTCTGAACCCAAGGGTGGCGGGCAGAAGGCCTTGGTCAGTCCACCGTCACGCGATACGGTTCATGAGTCGGCGGCAGTAGCCGTCGGAAGCGGTGGGTGTAGGAGGTCTCCGAGGCGTAAGCACCCGAGTGGCAGCCTCACCGCGTGGTTTCCAGCCTTGCCTGCCCAGCACCTCAGCCCCGGTTCTCCGGGGCTGACTGCATTTCGAGCCGGTCACCTGAGGACGGTGACGGTGTCACCCAGGGCGTCGCGCCACTTCCGGCCGCGCGGGTGAGCCCAGGCCACGACGTCGGGCAGGGAGAGGAGCAGTTCGCTCTTGTCCCGGAACTCGTAGCGCATCGCGGCGTTGGCGCCAAGTATGTCGCGGAGGATGCGGCGATCCGCCGCGTCCTGGCCGCACGACTCGACGGTCATCGCGGCGACGTCCGTGCGAAGCAGGTGCGAGGTCAGGAGTCGCAACGCCGCGTCGCGGGACGGCCGTGCGGATCCCCGCTCGGCCGTGACGTAGGCGGTCAGGCGCATGCGTGCGACCTCTCGGACGTACTCCAGCCGCTCACGGTCGTTCCGCTTCTGCACGTGGATGTGGGGGTGCGGGTGGGCCAACTGACGGACGATGCGGGTCACGGCGGCGCTCCGGGAGGAGGGGACGAGGACCGCGCACAAGTGGTAGTGCCCGGCTCGGATGGACTCGTCGATGTAGGCCGTCGCAGTCATGGGCGAATGATGCCGAGGTCGCCGACGCCCCGGCGGCCTGAGCAGGGCCACCTGTGGACGCGGAGCCGCGATTGCCGAGGAAGGGATCGGTTGCTCGATGAGCGGGAGCTCGAGTTGCCGCAGGTCAGCGGCGTGACTGCTTTTCGAACGCCTCGGGGCTCGGGTCCGCTGATGAAAAGTTGTACTTGTGGTCGGCGCAGAGCCCGCGCAGCCGTCACTGCTTGAGCAGCAGCAGCTCGCCGTGGGCCATCGTGAAGTAGGCGTCGGGGTGGGCGCCCCAGGTGCGCCAGCCCTCGACGATGTCGTCCACCTGCTGCTCGGTGCGTCCGGCGGCGAGGATCGTGTCGTGGAAGTCGGAGTAGGCGACGCGGTCTGCCTGCGAGTTGCCCCACCAGGAGGTGGACTCGTCGTCGGCGTAGGTCCAGTTCGACGTGGTCACCTGCAGTCGTCCGGCGCGCTGCAGCCCGGCAGCGTGGGCCCACGCGCGCAGGTGGCGACCGGCGTCCGGTTCACCGCCGAGCGCTCGGGCGGTCTCCTGGTAGACCTTCATCCAGGCGGTCAGGCCGGGGTTCTCCGGGTACCAGTGCATGGCGGCGTAGTCGGCCTCGCGTGCGGCCACCACCTTGCGTGCCACCCGGTTCATCTCACGCAGCACGGCGGCTGGATCGGCGACGTGCTGCAGCACCTGATGGCAGTGCACGACGTCGAACTCGCCATCGGCGAAGGGCAGGTCGTAGGCGTCGGCGATCTGCAGCGCGACGTTCGTGACCTCGCGCTGCTCCATCAGCGCGGTGGCGGCGTCCAGGGCGCCGGCGGAACGCTCCACACCCACCAGGCGACCGGGGGTGACGAGCTCGGCCAGGTCGGCGGTGATGGTGCCGGGCCCGAAGCCGATGTCGAGCACCGTGGTGCCCGGCGTCAGGTGGGGGAGCAGGTGCGCCGCGGAGTTCGCCGCGGTGCGCGCGGCGTGGGAGGCCAGCACCGTCGTGTGGTGCCCGTGCAGGTAACCGGTCTCTCGCGCGCTCATGGAGCGATTCTCCCCCGAGGTGACCCAGGTCACGGACGTCGGGCCGGATGCTGGTCCAGACCCCTTGCCGTCGCCGCGGGCCGGGGCGTCGGGGCGTCGGGGCGTCGGCGATGCTCCCGGGGTCAGACCTGGCGCTCGTAGAGCAGCAGCCGCGACTGCTGCGCCGCCTCGCCCGGCCCCGACGCCTCGACGTTGCTGAACCCGTGGCGCTCGTAGAACCGCCGGGCGTCGGCGTCCACCGAGTCGACGTTGACCTGCAACTCGTCGACGCCGCGGGCGCGCAGTCGCGCCAGCAGCTCTGCGACCAGCGCGGTTCCTGCGCCGGCGCCTCGCAGGTGCGCTCGGACGTAGAGCTCCTCGAGCGCGGCCACCCCGGCGTCACAGTAGGCCGAGGGGCGGACGGTGGCGGGCGCGAACCCTTCCGCGGCGGCGTCGGAGCCCTCCGCTGCTCCCGGAAAGAGGGCCAGCAGCACCAGCACGTCGTCGCGGCGCAGGAGCACCTCGAAGCGGCGGGCGAACTCCTCGACGGTCGGGGTGGGCGCCGCGAACTCGGTGTTGAAGCCGTGCAGCAACCGGGCCACCAGCCCGGCCTGCTCGGGCGCGGCCGGCCGCACGACGTGGGTGGCCATCAGACCGTTGCCGCCGTCGGCAGCACCAGGACGGCCTTCACGGTGCGGCCCGTGGTGGTGTCGGTGATCGCCCGGTCGAGCTCCTCGAAGGGGTAGGTGCGGACCAGCCGGTCGACGGGCAGGCGTCCGGCGGCGTGCAGGGCCAGCAGTGTGGGGATGAAGGTCTGCGGGACGGAGTCGCCCTCGATCGCGCCGACCACCGTGCGTCCCGACGCGGAGAGCAACCCCAGGTCGAGGCTGGTACCCGGCCGGGGCACCCCGACCAGGGCGACCGTGCCGCCGAAGACGGTCGCCCGCAGTGCCGACTCGACCACCGACGCCGCGCCGGTGGTGTCGACCGCGTGGGTGGCCCCGCCGCCGGTGATCTCCCGGACGATGCGCTCCAGTGCGGCGCCGGTGACGGAGGAGTCGATCGTGTGCGTGGCCCCCAGGTCGCGGGCCAGGGCGAGCCGGTCCGCGATCACGTCGACGGCGATGATCGTGGTCGCCCCGGCCACCACCGCACCCATCACCGCCGCCAGCCCCACCGCTCCGGCGCCGGTGACCAGCACGGACGCCCCGGCGGGGACCGCGAGGCTGTTGAGCACCGTGCCGACCCCGGTCTGGACCCCGCACCCCAGCGGGGCCACCAGTTCGGCGGGGTGGCCGCCGGGGACCTTGACGACGTTGCGTGCCGCCACCACCGAGTGGGTGGCGAGCGAGGACTGCCCGAAGAAGCTGCCGTTGACCGCGCTGCCCGCGGCGTAGGAAGCGGTGCTGGTGCCGTCCTCCCGGACCCCGCCGAGGTTCAGCTGCGGCGTCCGGACGCAGTAGGCCCGACGTCCCTGCAGGCAGGCCGGGCAGGCCCCGCAGGACGCGAAGGAGAGCGCCACCGGGTCGCCCACGGCCAGCCCTCGCACGGCGTCGCCCACCTGCTCCACCACGCCGGCGCCCTCGTGGCCGAGCACCACCGGGAACTTCGTCGGCAGGTGACCGTGCTGCACGGCCAGGTCGGTGTGGCACAGGCCCACCGCCTCGATCCGCACCCGGACCTCGTCGGGCCGGGGGTCATCCAGCAGCAGGCGCTCGGAGGTGAACGGTGCGCCGACCTCGCGCACGACCGCGGCGGTGACGGGAGTGGGCATCGGTCGGTCCTCCGTGACGGCCGGCGGCGGGGTGCTCGTCAGGCTAGGGGTGGTCGCGGCGCGCTGTCGACGGCATCACCCCGGGAGTCACAGACCGATGCGAACGTCCTCGGCCCAGCGGTCCACCCAGTCCGGCAGGGTCATCTCGGGGGCGCCGCCCACCAGGTCCCACAGCTCCTTCGGCGTCACCTGTCCACCCGAGCGGGTGAGCGTGCGCGACTGGACCACCGCGCGGGCGCACAGCTCGTCGCCGACGGTGAAGTCGTGCACGTAGTAGATGGCCTTCTCGTCCCAGCCGACCACCTCGGTGCTCACCTCGAACCGCTCCCACGGCTTGAGCGAGCGGCGGTACCGGATCGACTGGGCCGACACCACCCCGTACCAGCCGCGGTTCCAGGCAAGGTCCCAGAAGCCCGAGCGCACCCACAGGTCGATCCGGCCCAGGTCGAGCAGCGCCAGGTACTTGGCGTTGTTCATGTGGCCGATCGCGTCGAGGTCGGTGGGCCAGACCCGGAAGCCGAGGCTGGTCCGGGCGAAGAAGTCCACCTTCCGGCGGAACTTCAACCGGGCCAGCAGGGCGAAGAGGCGCGCGTAGAGGTTCACGGGCCGAGTGTGCCGGTGGACGCCGCCGCGCGCGAGGAGTCTCGCGGAAACCCCGGCTCGCCCGGGGCGGCTCCGTCAGTCGGTGACGACGCGGTCCGGGGACGCCGGGTAGACGCCCAGCACCTTCACGTCGGTGGTGAAGAACTTGAGCTCCTCCAACGCCAGCTTCAGGCCCGGCTCGTCGGGGTGCCCGTCGACCTCGCAGAGGAACTGGGTGGCGGCGAAGTGGCCGCCCACCATGTACGACTCCAGCTTGGTCATGTTGACGCCGTTGGTGGCGAACCCGCCGAGCGCCTTGTACAGCGCGGCCGGGATGTTGCGGACGTTGAAGATGAACGAGGTGACCACGGGACCGTTGCCGGCCGGGGCCCGGACGTAGTCGCGGGAGAGCACGACGAAGCGGGTGGTGTTGTGGTCCTCGTCCTCGACGTCGGTGCGCAGCACGTCCAGGCCGTAGATCTCGGCGGCCAGCGGCGGCGCGAGGGCGGCCTGGGTGGAGTCGCCCGACTCGGCGATCTCGCGTGCCGCGCCGGCGGTGTCACCGGAGATGACCGGGGTGAGGCCGAGCTCCTTGATCACCTTGCGGCACTGGCCCAGCGCGTGCACGTGACTGTGCACCGTCTTCAGGTCGGCCTCGGTGGTCCCGGGCAGCGCGACCAGGTGGAACCGGATCCGCAGGAAGTGCTCGCCGACGATGTACAGCGGCGTCGTCGGCAGGAAGTGGTGGATGTCGGAGACGCGACCGGCCAGCGAGTTGTCGATCGGGATCATCGCCAGCTCGGCGTCGCCGTTCTCGACCGCCGCAAAGGCCTCCTCGAACGACGCGCAGGGCATCGGCTCGTGGTCGGGGTAGTGCTGGGCGCAGACGATGTGGGAGTTGGCGCCCGGCTCACCCTGGTAGGAGATGCGCGGCTTGGTGCTGGTCTCGGTCACGGTTCAACTGTGCCACGCGGGGCTGCGCGGTCGGTGTGAAGGGGAGGCCCGGTGCGCCGCCCGGGCTCGGCGGTCGGCGCGGACTAGGCTCCCGCTCGTGTGGATCGTCGTGGTGCTCTCCCTGCTCGTGGCCGTCGCCTCCCTCGCGCTGTCGGTGCTGACGCTGAAGCGCGCCGCCGAGACCGCGCCGCCGGACACCGGCGGTGCGCTGCCCGCGGACGTGGAGGGACTGCGGCGCGAGGTCGCGGCACTGCAGCAGGCCACCGCCGGGGCCATGCGGCACCTGGCCGTGGTCCGGTACGACGCGTTCGGCGACATGGGTGGTCACCTCTCGTGGTCGGTCGCGCTCCTGGACGACGAGGGCGACGGCGTGGTCCTCACCTCGATCCACGGCCGCAGTGACGCGCGCACCTACGCCAAGACCATCAGCGCGTGGAGCTCCGAGGTGACGCTTTCGCCGGAGGAGGAGGAGGCAGTCGCGCACGCTCGTCCGTGAGCGGCACGCACTTGCCTGCTCAGCGGCTCCGACCGGGGCCCGGCCTGGTCCGCGACGTGCTGCGCGGGCCGGTGAATCGGCCGGGGCGTGATGGCGCGGTGCGCCGGATCCGGATCGTCTCCTGCTCGGAGACCGACTTCTTCAGGTTGGCGCTGCCCGCGTAGCGCACCTTCACCCGGTAGGTCCCGGGTGCGCCGGTCACCTACTTCGGCAGCTTCACGACGGCCGCACCCGAGGCCTTGACCTTGGTCCGGACGGTGGCCACCGTGCGGCCGTCGCGGGTGATGACGGCCTGCACCTTGCCGCTGAGCTTCGCGCTGCCCTGGGCGCCGACGCCGACGACCACCCGGTCGCCGACCACTGCGGTGGACGTGGCGGTGACTCCCTTGGCCCCCCGGATCTTGCCCGACTTCGACCGGGACAGCACCCACGGGTGCTCGACGTCGAGGTCGACCTGGAGCCGGTGCTTCCCGGCCTTCAGCCGGGCGGGCAGCTTCACTCGGGCAACGCCGTCGACGACCTTCGCGGTGTACGGCTTCTTCGTGTCACCGATCCTGACCTTGGCGGTGATCTTCACCTTCTCGGTGACGACGGCGGGCAGCGTGGGCCGGACCTTCACCACGCTCGACGTGCCGTGCCCCGGTGAGGTGGACGCCCAGGTGAAGGAGGCGAACTGCTCCCCGGGCGCGGCCTGGACGGCGGAGACGTTCCCCGCCCGGTCGACGGCGCGGTACTCGTGGCGGCCGCCGACATCGTGCGCCCACGGTTGCAGGGGAGTGGCGTAGGTGGTCCACGCGGTCACGTGCTCCGCGGCGAAGCGATCTCGGTACTCGATCCGGTCGACGCCGGACCCCTCGTCGGTGGCGCTCAGGACGATGCCCTGACGGGTGAAGGTCGCGGTGGCGACCGGTGCGGTCACGTCATCAGTCGCAGTGGCAGGGGCAGTGGTGGCGGTGGCGGGCACGAGTGCGAGCACCGGTACGGCGAGCCCACCGGTCACCACGGCGGCAGTGAGTCGTGACGGAGTGGAACGCATGCTTCCTCCTGGCGTGGGTGGCGGCCCACGGTAGGGCTCCGACAGGGGGAAGCGGGGCAGAACGGGTGCCGGTCCGGACCACTGGGGGCCGGGGGCCCGTCCGGGCATCAGTGCGGGACGCGCACCGTGACCTGCCCGGGCAGGCACTCCATGGTCAGCTCCTTGCCGGCCCCCACCGAGTCGCCGTCGAGCTGGCGCGGAGTCGCCCGCTCGGCCCGGACCACGACCTTGGCGCCGGTGAGGCGGTCGATCGTGGTGTCCGTGCGCTGCGACTTCGACAGCACCCGCATGGCCAGCGGCAACCAGGACAGGAACCGCTTCGGGTGGAGGATCACCACGTCGAGCAGGCCGTCGTCGATGGCGGCGTCGGGCAGCAGCGGCATGCCGGCCTGCAGGTAGCCGACGTTGCCCACCACCACGGTGCGGGCGCGGTGGGTGGTGAACGGGGCGTCGTCGACGGAGATCTCCACCTTCACCGCCGGGAACATCAGCGACTTCGCGCCCGAGAGGAAGTAGGCGACCCAGCCGATGCGCTTCTTGATCTGGTCGTTGACGCCCTCCATGATCGCGGCGTCGAAGCCCATGCCGGCCATCACCATGAAGTAGCCCTCGTCCAGGCCGTCGCCCGTGACCGAGACCAGGTCGATCGGCCGGTCGACGCCGTTGAGGCCGACGTCGACGGCCGAACGGATGTACAGCGGAACGGCCAGGTTGCGGGCCAGCAGGTTGCCGGTGCCCGCCGGGATGATGCCCACCGGGACGCCGCTGCCGGCCAGCGTCGCGCAGACCTCGCGCACCGTGCCGTCGCCGCCGCAGACCAGCACCAGGTCGGCGCCGCCGACCGCCGCCGCGTCGGCCATGCCGGCGCCCGGGTCCACGACGGTGGTGTGATGCCGCACCGGCGTGGACCAGCCGGCCTCGGCCGCCATCGTGCTGACCACGTGCTTGAACTGCCCGACGTCCTCGACCTTGATCGGGTTGAGGATCACGTGCAGCGAGCGGGTCGAGGCGAAGACCTCCGGGAGCGGCTCGATGCTGGCGGCGGTGCTGCGCGGCAGCGGGTTGACCACGGCGAGCCCGATCAGCACGCAGGCCAGGCCCAGCACGGTGCCGCCGACGACGTCGGTCGGGAAGTGGCGGCCCAGCAGCACCCGGTCGAGGCAGACCACGACGACCAGCGCGACCAGCGCCGTACCGACGAGGCGGCGCACGCCGCGCCGGCGTACCAGCATCGTGACCAGCACGAACGAGACACCGGCGAGCGCCGCGACCGAGGAAGCG
>JAZQNT010000118.1:0-7069 GCA_045627505.1 Nocardioides sp. | reverse complement strand
GGTGTGTCGAGCAGCAGGAGCACCCCGCGCTGAGTGAGGAGCCGATTCCGGTCCCCGCAGGGTGTGCCGGCGGTGTCCGCCTGGTGGCCGTGGATATCACCGGGCTGAGCTCGCCGTCGGACGGCGCGGCGCGTCTGGCGGTGGAAGTCGGCGTGGCCGGTCGTGCGGCGGGGATAGCCGATTGGCTGGTCGCCCCCGCCGACGTCGACGAGGCAGGCCTGGAGCAGACCCGGTCCCTGGCGCGGGCGGCAGGGTCTGGCCAGGTGCTCACGACCAGCCTGGACGTCGCCGACCGCGACGCGGTGCACGCCTGGGCGGCAGAGGTGGCCGGGCACTTCGGCCGGGTCAACGCGATCGTGAACAACGCCGGGGTCTCCCTCACCGGTGACCTGTCCGACCTGACCGAGGCGGACATGGAATGGATCATGGGGATCAACTTCTGGGGCGTCGTGCACGGCACCCGGGCCTTCCTGCCGCACCTGATCGCCTCCGGTGACGGCCACGTCGTGAACGTGTCGTCCCTGTTCGGGCTGGTGTCGATGCCCAGCCAGAGCCTGTACAACGCCTCGAAGTACGCGGTGCGCGGGATGAGTGAGGCGCTGCGCGAGGAGATGCTGGTGTCCGGTCACCCGGTGCAGGTGAGCGTGGTGCACCCCGGCGGGATCAAGACCGGGATCGCCCGCAACGGACGCTTCTCCGCACGCCTCGACGGCCCCGCCACCGCCCGCAGGTTCGACACCCGGCTCGCCCGGACCACGCCGGAGGACGCCGCGCAGGTGATCGCGAAGGGGGTGCTCGCACACCGGGCGCGGATCCTGGTGGGCGCGGACGCGCGGGTCGTGCACGCCCTCGGCACCCTCCTCGGCGCCCGCTACCAGGACGTGGCGGCGGCGGTCTCGAAGCGCTCCGGTTTCTGACCGACCCTCACACAGCCCCGCTCACTGGCCCGCTCACTGGCCCGATCACTGGCCCGATCACTTCCTGCGATCAGCCGCCCGACGCGCGGCGACCTCGCGCCTGCTGGCGCGTGTCCGCGGGCGGAAGACCCCCACCAGGCGGGGGCCCGCGAGACGGGACTCCAGCCTGCGGGACTCACGCCGCACCGGCTGGGCCAGGAACTCCCCGAGGATCACGCCCGCGGCCAGGGCCAGCGCCACCGAGGCTGCGGTCACCATCGCCAGCAGTCCCTCGGAGACCCGGTAGCCGCCCTCGATGAGGAGGGAGAGCCCGCGGTAGATCGACAGGCCGGGCAGCAACGGCACCAGCACCGGCACCACCAGCACCAGCGGGGGCACCCGCAGACGTCCGCCCAGTCGGTAGGCCACCAGCCCCACCAGGAACGCCGAGACCCCCGGAGCCCAGGGTCCGTCGAGCCCGGTGTCGGCGACCAGGCGCCAGCAGGTGACGGCCAGGGCGGCCAGCACCGCCACGGCCGGGAGCACCCGTGCGGGCGCGTACGCCGAGAGGGCGAACGCCGCCGCCGCCACGCCCGCACCGACCACCAGCACCCCGAGGTCAACATGGGTGGTGCGGCCGGGCACGTAGTGCCAGTTCCCCGCCCCGATCACCGTGCCGAAGGCGATGCCTCCACTGACCCCGGCGATGATGCCGACCGTGGCCATCATCGCCTCGGTGATCCGGGCGGTCCCGGTGAGGTGGAACCCCGAGATCGCGTCCTGGAGCGCGCCCATGAAGCCGATGCCGGCCAGCAGCATGATGATGTTGGCGGTGATCGCCAGGGACGGGTCCACGTCGATCTCGCTGGCGGCCCCCAGCACCCCGAAGATCGCCGCGACGAAGCCTCCGGCCACCTGCTGGTAGAAGAGCGGGAACCGACGCCGGTTCAGCCACAGCATCACTCGGTCGATGGTGCAGGCGGCGAGCAGGGCGATCAGCGCCACCCACGGGCCGCCGCCCAGCGCGACCCCCAACGCGGCACTCATGACGCCGGTGGCCAGGGTGACCGCCCACCGCGGAATGGCCGGCGGGGTGGAGACCAGCGTGGCCATCCGGGTGCGCGCCGTGTAGAGGTCGATCCGACCCGCGGTCAGGTCGCGGACCAGGTGGTCGACGGCCGTCAGGTCGCCGCAGTTGAAGCTGCGCGAGGTGATCGCCCGGATCCGCACCAACGTCGGCTCGGACTGGTCGTACTGGTAGTTCATCGAGATCTGCGTGTACGTGACGTCGATGTCCGGGTGGCGCATCCCCAGGTGCTGGGCCACCGCCCGCATCGACGACGTGACGTCCGCCGCGCCGGCACCGTTGACCAGCAGCATCTCCCCGATGCGGAGGCACAGGTCGATGGCGAGATTGAATTCCTTGATGTCGTCGGCGTCCACCTGTGGCACCTCACACACCTTGCCATGCGACCCGCGTCGGGTCACATCGGCCGAATTCACCCCTAGGGTGGGAGCCATGCGCATCGACTTCCACTCCTCCCCGACGCCCACCCTCGGCGTCGAGTGGGAGCTCGCCCTGGTGGACTCCTCCAGCCGCGACCTGGTCAATGCCGCCGACGACCTGTTCCACGCCGCCACCCCCCAGTTGCCCCACCCCGAACGGCTGCACACCGAGCTGCTGCGCAACACCGTCGAGGTGGTCACCGGCATCTGCCACACCGTCGGCCAGGCCCAGGAACAGCTGCGCGACACCCTGGACGTGATGGTCCCGGCCGCGCAGGCGCTGGGCGTCGACCTGTTCGGCGCCGGCTCGCACCCCTTCGCCAAGTGGTCCGAGGCACAGCTGACCCCCGGGGCCCGCTACGAGGAGCTGATCAACCGCACCCAGTGGTGGGGACGGCAGATGCTGATCTGGGGCGTGCACGTGCACGTCGGGCTGCCCGAACGTGCCCGCGTCCTGCCGGTGCTCGACGGCCTGCTCAACCACTACCCGCACCTCCTCGCGCTCTCGGCCTCCTCCCCGGTCTGGGACGGCATCGACACCGGGTACGCCTCCAACCGGGCGCTGATGTTCCAGCAGCTGCCGACTGCGGGACTGCCCTTCCAGTTCGAGCACTGGGGCCAGTTCGAGCACTTCGTCTCCGACCAGCTGACCACCGGGGTGATCGCGGAGCTCAACGAGATCCGCTGGGACATCCGCCCCTCTCCCCGGCTCGGCACCCTGGAGAACCGGGTCTGCGACGGCGCCTCCACGCTGGACGAGGTGGGCGCGCTGGCGGCGCTGATCCAGTGCCTGGTCGTCGACCTCGACACCCGGATCGCCGCGGGCGAGGAGATCCGTACCCTGCCGCCGTGGCACGTGCAGGAGAACAAGTGGCGCGCCGCCCGCTACGGCCTGGACGCCATCGTGGTGCTCGACGACGAGAACACCGAGACGCTGGTCACCGAGCACCTGGCCGAGGAGCTGCAGCGGCTCGAGCCGATCGCCGCCCGACTCGGCTGCGAGGACCAGTTGGACACGCTGTGGCGGATGGCCGAGCACGGCGCCTCCTACCAGCGCCAGCGCCGCGTCGCCCAGGAGCACGACGGCGACATGGTGGCCGTGGTCGACTCGGTGGTGCGCGAGCTGCGCGAGTCGCTGGGCTGACGCTCTGGCCCGACGCTGGGGGCCGTCAGTCGAGGCAGAACTCGTTGCCCTCGACGTCCTGCATCACCAGGCAGGCCTCGTCCACGTCGTTCGCGGGCATCAGCCGCACCCGTGTCGCGCCCAGCGCCTCGAGCCGCTCCCCCTCGGCCACCAGCGCGGCCTGACGCGCCTCGCCGACCAGGTTCGGGGCCACCCGGACGTCGAGGTGCACCCGGTTCTTCACCTGCTTGGGCTCGGGGACCCGCTGGAAGAAGAGCCGCGGCCCCTGCCCGGCGGGGTCCTCGCAGGCGAACCGGGACCCCTGCACCTCGGGCGGCAGCGCGGCGTCGAACTCCTCCCACGAGGCGAACCCCGGCGGCGGGTCCGGGACGACGTAGCCGAGCACCTCGCACCAGAACCAGGCGACGCGCTCCGGCTCGGCGCAGTCGAAGGTCACCTGCACCTGTCTGACGGTCATGGTCATTGGGCACCCCCTTGCCCCAGCACGCTAGCCCTGCGCGGTGGGCAGCGGAACCGCCTCGCCCTTCCCGCACTCGACCAGCCCGCCGCACACCTGGTCGGCACGTGCGCCCAGCCGGTGCCGGGTGATGTCGGCGACCGTGGCCAGGCCTGCGGTGTGTGCGTTCGAGCCCGGACGGGTGGGCTCGGGGACGTTGATCGAGACGCAGGAGCGGGTGCCGCCGTCCTCGACGTTGAGCAGCGCCACCGCGTGCCCGGTGGTGCCGGAGCCGGCGAACGGGTCCAGCACCCGCGCGTCGTCGGGCATCGTGCGCAGCACCCGGCGCACCAGGCCGGTGGGCTTGGGCGACTCGAAGTAGTGGCCCACCACCTTCTTCAGCTCGGCCACGGCGGTGTCGGTGGAGCCGATCTCCTCGTGGTGCCAGATCGTGCGCAGCTTCTTGCGTCGGCCACCGGGGGCCTCGAGCCAGTCACGCTGGAAGATGTCGGCGCGGGTGCCTGCCGCCCCGCGGATCGTGCGGCAGACCAGGTCGTCCGGACGCTGCGCGGCCAGCTTGACCGACCAGCGCCAGACCGCGGGGCGCCCGTCGCCGAAGACCGGCCAGAACTCCTGGCTGCCCTCGAACGCGCTCACCTCCACCCGTCCGGTGGCCGGGTCCCCGTGCAGCGGGTAGTACAGCGTGGGGGTGGAGACGGGGTTGAACTTCTTGTTCGTGTTGCGCAGCGGCAGGAACCGGTGGGCCCGGCCGTCGGGCGTGACGTGCGGGAAGTCCGAGGGGTCGACGGTGTCGGTGGTGCGGGCGTCGAGCACGCACTGCTTGGCGTCGCGGGCGTAGACCATCAGGTACTCGTGGTTGGTGGCGAAGCCCGACCCGAGCTGGCGACCCTTCGCGTTGAGGTTGACCACCACCTGGGCCAGGAAGTTGCGCTCGCCGAACACCTCGTCGAGGAGGAGGCGCAGGTGCGCCTGCTCGTTGTCGTCGATGCTGATCGCGATCGCGCCGGTCGGGGCCAGCACCCGGTGTACCTGCACGAGTCGCGGGCGCATGAACTCGACCCACGCGGCATGGCGTCCCTTGCGCAGGCCGTCGGCCCCGCGGAACGTGTCGGTGTAGGCGAAGTCGTTGCCGGTGTTGTACGGCGGGTCGGTGACCACGAGGTCGACGCTGGCCTCCGGCATCCGGGCCAGGACCTCGAGGTTGTCGCCCTCGACGAAGGTGTTCCAGGCCGCCGAGGGTGCGGGTGCGCGCGGACCGGACTGGGGTCGAGCGGGGAGAGTGCTCATCGGGGGTGACGATAGCCCCACTAGGCTCGCCGCATGGCCCGCACGACGCCCCGCTTCACCCGCGCCGAGCTCGAGACGTACCGCGGCGCGGAGGTCCCCGACCTCCTGGGCGAGGACGTGAAGCTGCTCTTCGTCGGCATCAACCCCGGACTGTGGACCGCGGCCACCCAGACCCACTTCGCGCACCCGGCGAACCGCTTCTACCCGGCGCTGCACCTGGCCGGCATCACCGAGTACCCGATCGACCACGCGGCCGGGATGACCGACGCCGACCGGGAGTACATGAAGGCGCGCGGCATCGGCATCACCAACGTGGTGCGCCGCGCGACCGCCCGGGCCGACGAGCTGAGCGCCGAGGAGTACCGCCTGGGCGGGCAGGAGCTGGTGGCCACCGTGGCCCGGGTCCGGCCCCGGGTGGTGGCGATCGCCGGCATCGGCGCGTACCGCACCGCCTTCGGGCAGCGAAAGGCCGTCGTCGGACGCCAGCCCCGGCCGGAGCCCGAGCTGACGGGCGTCGACGACCCGTGGTCCGGCGCGGAGCTGTGGGTGGTGCCCAACCCGTCCGGACTGAACGCCCACCAGACGGTGGAGACCTTGGCCGCGGCCTACGCCGAGCCGGCCCGCGCCGCAGGCGTCATCGACTGAGCGCCGCCGGCATCATCGACTGAACCGGCGACGTCCTCGACCCGGCGAGGAGGACCGGCGGGGCGTGGCTGTCGGCGCGATGAGGCAGGCTTGAGGCATGGACAACTCCTCCGCCAACGCTGTTCCCGGCCCGGAAGCCGACCTCCGACCGGACGGTCCGGTCCGCGACTCCGTGCGTGAGTACGCCGCCATGCGGCCACGGCTGGTACGTCCCACCGAGCGTTCCCGCGAGATGATCACCTCCCTGATCGACGATGCCGGCATCAACTACCTCAACGTCGCCTCCCGGACGAAGTCGGTCGCCTCGTTCGCCGCGAAGGCCGCCCGGATCCAGGCCAGGAACCCCGCGGCCGACCCGATCGCGGCGATCACCGACACCGTCGGGGTCCGCGTGGTCACCTTCGTGCAGGCCGACGTGGCGGCAGTGGCCGCACTCTTCGACGACCTGTTCCAGGTGCTGGAGGACCGGGACATGGGTCTGGAGACGGCTGCGGAGGGCCAGTTCGGCTACTCGTCGCGGCACATCCTGATGCGGGTGCCCGACGTCGCGCCGATCGGCTTCGAGGACGTCGCCGGGACGGTCATCTCGGTGCAGGTGCGCACGGTGCTGCAGCACGCGTGGGCCGAGTTCGAGCACGACGTGCGCTACAAGGCGACCGTGCCCGAGGTGCTCGGTCCCGACCTGGACCGACGCTTCACCCTGGCGGCTGGCCTGCTGGAGCTGGCCGACCGTGAGTTCTCCGAGATCCGCTCCCACCTGCAGGCCGCGGCAGCCCACCCCGACCTCTCCGCGCACCCCTCCGACCCACGCATCTCGGCGGCCGACCTGGCCGCGTTCCTGGATGCCGCCTACCCGGACGCCGGCTGGTCGCGCACCGAGCACTACGGCTGGATCTCTGGCCTGCTCCTGGAGCTGGGCATCACCTCGCTGGCGGAGCTGGAGGCGCTGCTCACCGGCGTCGACATCGACGCCCTGATCGAGCTGATGGTTCCTGCATTATTAAAGATTGATGGTTGAATCTATTAGTTGCATTATTTGAGATTCAAACCTAAATAGTTTGCAAATCAATTTTGAACGAATTATATCCAGTTGGAGTTTGATTTGAATAAGATTCGAACCGAACTGATTTAATT
>JAZQNT010000117.1:0-2032 GCA_045627505.1 Nocardioides sp. | reverse complement strand
GTCTGATTTATCCCAGCGATTTTATTCCTGTAGCTGAGGAAACGGGCACTATCCTAGCTCTTGGGGAACGAGTGTTCGTTAAAACCTGCGAGTCGACCAGGCGCTCGCGCTGGGCGATGCCCACCAGGGTGCCGGCCACCGACACCTGGGTGCCGTCCGGGAGGGTGCCGCGGGTGGTGATCAGGTTGCGGTGGTCGGGCGACTCGGTCTCGGTGACAAGGCGGACCGCGGTGCCGCGCTCCGCGGCGAGCAGCGGGGCGTTCACGTAGGAGACCTGCTCCTCGACGATGTCGGAGAAGACACCCTTGAGGGCAGCCAGCTCGAGCACCTTGACGTCGTACTCGGTGATCTCGCCACGGACCTCGACGTCGATCTGCTGGGCCACCTCGCCGGCCAGGCCGGTGAAGACGCGGCCGAGCTTCTCGGTCAGGCCGATGCCGGGACGCACGTCCTCGGCGATGACGCCGCCCTGGACGTTGACCGCGTCGGGGACGAGCTCGCCGGCCAGCGCGAGGCGGACGGACTTGGCGACGGCGATGCCGGCCTTCTCCTGGGCCTCGTCGGTGGAGGCACCCAGGTGCGGGGTGGCGACGACGTTCTCGAGCTCGAAGAGCGGGCTGTCGGTGCAGGGCTCCTTGGCGTACACGTCGAGACCGGCGGCGGCGATCTGACCGTTCTTGAGGGCCTCGTACAGGGCGGCCTCGTCCACGATGCCACCACGGGCAGCGTTGACGAGGACGAGCTCCTTCTTGGCCTTCGCGAGCTGCTCAGCACCGATGAGACCGACGGTCTCGGGGGTCTTGGGCAGGTGGACCGACATGAAGTCGGCCTCGGCGAAGAGGGTGTCGAGGTCGACGAGGCGGACACCCATCTGGGCGGCGCGACCGGCCTGGACGTACGGGTCGTACGCGATGACCTTCATGCCGAACGCCGAGAGACGCTGGGCGACGAGGGCGCCGATGCGGCCCAGACCGACGATGCCGACGGTCTTCTCGTACAGCTCGATGCCGGTGTACTTCGAGCGCTTCCACTCGCCGTTGCGCAGCGCGGCGTGGGCCGGCGAGACGTGGCGGGCAGCGGCCAGCATCAGGGTCACGGCCAGCTCGGCGGCGGAGACGATGTTGGAGGTCGGGGCGTTGACCACCATGACGCCGGCCTGGGTGGCGGCCTTGATGTCGACGTTGTCGAGGCCGACACCGGCACGGGCGACGACCTTGAGCTTCTTGGCGGCAGCCAGAGCCTCGGCGTCGACCTTGGTGGCGGAGCGGACCATGATCGCATCGACGTCCACGATGGACTTCAGCAGCTCAGCACGGTCGGCACCGTTGCAGTTACGGATCTCGAAGTCCGGGCCCAGCGCATCGATGGTGGCGGGGCTGAGTTCTTCGGCAAGGAGTACGACGGGCTTCGTCACAGCTGTGTCCTCAGGATGTCTGTGGGGTGTCACTGATGGGGTTCGCGGACCTCGGGTCGACGCGACGGGGGGTGCACGACGCTGTGCTGCCCTGCTCGATCGTACCGTCGGGGCGCCTCCCCCACGCAGGCAGGTGGACAGACCGAGACGGGACTCACGTCCCGTCCCGGCCCGGGTGGTGCAGCGGTCAGACCGCGCAACCGTCGGGTCCGCAGACGTCAGCGCCGTCGGCGTCCACCACGGTGAGCACGGGGTGCGACTCGGTCCAGGCCTGGTCGAGCACCTGGGCGAACGCCTCCTTGGGCTGCGCCCCGGAGACGCCGTACTTGGCGTCGATCACGAAGAACGGCACGCCGGTCGCGCCGTAGGCCCGGGCCCGGTCGATGTCGGCACGGACCTCGGCGGCGAACTCGTCACCGGCCAGCACGTCCTTGACCCGTGCGGCAGGCAGGCCGACGGAGGCGGCGACCTCGGTGAGCACCTCCGGGTCGTCGACGTTGACGTTGTTGGTGAAGTGCGCCTTGAACAGCGCCTCCTTCAGCTCACCCTGCAGGTCCGCTCCCCCGAGCTCGAGCGCCAGGTGCAGCAGCCGGTGAGCATCCACGGTGTTGGCGTGGA
>JAZQNT010000116.1:0-2635 GCA_045627505.1 Nocardioides sp. | reverse complement strand
CCCCGCGAGTCCGACGCGATCGTCTACACCCACGCCGGCCCGGAGGTCGCCGTGGCATCCACGAAGGCGTTCGTCGCGCAGATCACGGCCCTCTACCTCCTCGCGCTGCACGTCGCCCGCATCCGAGGTGTGCTCTCCGCGGCCCAGTCGGCCGCCAACGTGCAGGAGCTCGAGGCGATTCCGGCGAAGATCTCGCGCGTGCTCGAGAAGGAGCAGGCGCACATCGAGCAGTTCGCGCACTGGATGGCCGACACCCGATCGGTGCTGTTCCTGGGCCGCCACGTCGGCTACCCGGTGGCGCTCGAGGGCGCGTTGAAGCTCAAGGAGCTCGCGTACGTCCACGCCGAGGGCTTCGCGGCCGGCGAGCTGAAGCACGGACCGATCGCCCTGATCGAGGAGGGCCTTCCGGTCTTCTGCATCGTGCCGCCCAAGGGCCGCGACCAGCTGCGCGAGAAGATGCTCTCCGCGATCCAGGAGATCCGCGCCCGCGGCGCCGCGACCGTGGTCCTGGCCGAGCACGACGACGAGGCGATCACCCCGTTCGCCGACGAGTTCATCCGCCTGCCGAAGGTGCCGGTGCTGCTCCAGCCGCTGGTCGCGGTGGTGCCGCTGCAGCTCTTCGCCTGCGAGCTGGCCACCGAGCTGGGCCACGACGTCGACCAGCCGCGCAACCTGGCGAAGTCCGTCACCGTCGAGTGACGAGCCGGATCCCGGTCGGGTCGAGAGTCAGGTCCTGAAGCCATGACGGTGCGCGGAATCGGCATCGACGTCTGCGACGTCGACCGGTTCCGTGCGTCGTTGGAGCGCACCCCGGCGTTGCGCGCACGGCTCTTCACCGCCGCCGAGGCGACCCGCTCGGTCACGTCGCTGGCCGCCCGGTTCGCCGCCAAGGAGGCGCTGGCGAAGGCGCTGGGCGCCCCCGCCGGGCTGGAGTGGCACGACGCCGAGGTGGTGAGCGAGGAGTCCGGGAGGCCGCGCTTCGAGCTGCGCGGGACGGTGGCGGCTCGGGCTGCGGAGCTGGGCGTGAGCACGGTGCACCTCTCGCTGAGCCATGACGCCGGGATCGCCTCGGCGATGGTGGTGCTGGAGGGCTGAACCCCCGGCCCCGGCCCCGGGCTCCGGCCCGCGCCGGGTCAGGCGGTCCAGCGCAGGGTACGGCCGTGGCCGTGGGTGCGCGCCACCATCCGCCCGTCCATTCCCAGGACGAAGGAGGGCAGCGACGCCGGGATCTCCGGTCCGGTCGCGGTGATGCTGGGCAGCACGGACTTGTCCTCGTTGCTCACCCAGCGGCAACGCCCCTGCGCCACCAGACGGCGGACCGCGGCCTCCCAGGTGGGGCGGTCGCCCGGCTCGACGTAGGCCAGCACCGCGGAGTGGAAGACCACCACGCTGCCGTGCTGGGCCGCCTCGTCGACCATCTCCGGCAGGTCGGTGAGCAGGTCGCCACGACGGATGGTCGGGGGCTCACTGCGAGCCAACCCGACCGCGTGGGCCAACCACTCGCGCCGCTCGGTCTGCTCGGGCCAGACCAGGTTCTCCAGCCACGCCATCTCGTCGGGATCGGTGACGTCGAGCGGGTGCAGGTCGAGGCCACCGCGCCAGGCCACCTTCGGCAGCCGGGTGGGCAGCGGCGCGTCCCCCTTGACCCGGCAGGGGAGCACCGGGGCGGCGTGCGTGGGCGCCCCCTCGGGGTGCAGCGTGTGCAGTCCGGTGTCGGTCCGCCAGGCGTAGGACCACTGGTCGGGGTAGAGGCAGAGGCCGGCCGAGGCGCCCACCTCGAGCAGTGCCAACGGACCCAGCACGGTCTCCAGGGCGGAGAGGAGCGGGGTCAGGGTGGCCAGGCGACCCACCTCGTTGGTCTGGGTGGCGCGCCGCATGATCGTGGCCCGGATCGTGCCGTCGTCCTCCAGCAACGCA
Organism: Nocardioides sp.; assembly: GCA_045627505.1. Taxonomy (GTDB): domain Bacteria; phylum Actinomycetota; class Actinomycetes; order Propionibacteriales; family Nocardioidaceae; genus Nocardioides. The sequence goes on along the minus strand of JAZQNT010000116.1, from coordinate 718 downwards.
CTGCGCAGGCCGGAGTACGGGCCGGGAGCCTCGACGCCGTGCCAGCGGGCGGCGGCGAAGACCAGGTTGGGCTGCTGCTTGATCCCCGGCAGCGTCTCCAACCAGGCCACGAGCTCCTCGTCCTCGGCCGCCGCGGCGGCCCAGGCCGAGAAGGTGGGGGAGTCGCTGGCCTCGACGGCGAACTGGCGGTAGGCCGCAGGAACGTCCAGATGAGGGTCCATGGCGGAAACGTAGCGGATCCTCGCTGATCGCTACGCTGGCACGATGCGCCGTGCCCACACCGTCGAGCAGGTCCGAGCCGCCGAGCAGCCGCTGTTGGACACCATGCCCCCGGGCGCCCTGATGGCGCGGGCCGCGACGGGGCTGGCGGTCGCCGTCGCCGAGGAGCTGCGACGGCGTCGCGGACGGACGTACGGCACCCGCGTGGTGGTCCTTGCCGGGCCCGGCAACAACGGTGGCGACGCACTCCACGCGGCGGCGCACCTGGCCCGAGGTGGCGTCGCAGTGCGTGCCGTTGCCCGGGGAGAGGTGCTGCACCCCGAGGGGCTGGCCGCCTTCCTGACGGCCGGGGGACGGGTGGTCGACCTGGGCGAGGCCGTGCGCTTCGGCCCTGACCCCGCGCTGGACGGCATCGCCGGGATCGGTGGGTCCCCGGGCCTGCGCCCCGACGCCGAGGCCGTGCTGGCGGCGCTGGCGGGCGTGCCGGTGGTCGCCGTGG
>JAZQNT010000115.1:0-19659 GCA_045627505.1 Nocardioides sp. | reverse complement strand
CCTGGCACGCCACGGTCCTGGCGGCACTCGTGCTCGGCGAGGAGGGGGCGCCGGGGCAGGGGGCGCCGGGGCAGGGGGCGCCGGGGAAGGGGGCGCCGGGGAAGGGGGTCAGTGCGCGGCGCCGCAGCCGCCGGGCCGCCTTCGAGAAGGAGGCGGAGTTCCTCGGAAACACCCCGACGATGGCCAGGACCTCCTACGTGGACCCGCGAGTACTGGATGCCCACGACGCGGGCAAGGTGATCGACGCGCCCCGGGGGGAGCCGGGAAGCCGTCGCCGTCAGGAGGAGGTGGAGCGCTCGGTGCTCCGACTGCTGGAGGGATGAGGTGCTGGCGGGGGCGCGTGGGTCAGGGACACTCAGCGCCGGGCGCGGCGCAGCACCAGGGCTGGCGTGCCCAACAGCGCCACCGTCACCACCAACAGGATCGACGCTCCGGCCACCACGGCGGGCGCGCGTCCGACCGCGACGTCGAAGATGAAGAACGTGGTGGTGCAGAGCAGGAGACCGACCAGCCCCAGGACCACCTGGGCAAGGACGTGTCCGCTGCGCACCAGGTCATCCTTCCTGTGCTGCCGGAAGCTGCGGCGGTGCACGGCGATCGGCGCGAGCGTGGCGGAGGTGGTGCAGGCGGCGAGCACCACGAGGACCAGGTAGGTGTTCCTCTGGAATTCACTCAGGTCGGCGAAGGTGGAGTGGAACGGCAGGGTGAGGAGGAAGCCGCTCAGGAGTTGGACGCCGGTCTGGAGCACCCGGAACTCCTGGAGCAGATCGGTCCAGTTCCGGTCGGCGCGCTGGTCGAGCGTCTCCTTGCGGCCCCGGCCCAGACGTCCGGGAGCGGAGGGAGCCGGATCGGTGCGCCGCTGCACGCGGTGCTTGCCCGCGGCTGGTTCGCCCGGGGGGTGCGCCATCGCGTTCCTCCTCGCCGTGCCCGAGGTGCTGCCTTCACACGATCATTGCACCGTGGGCATTGCCCCCCGTGGGCACTGCACTGTGGCACTGCACTGTGGCACTGCACTGTGGGCGACCGGTCACCCCGGAGGAGAGCTCACGATCCGACGCATGGCCGGGGCGGTGCATCCCTGCACCGGCATCGGGTACCGGCTGGGCGACGCAGCGAATCGAATCCCGGAGGTAGAGCGATGCCCAGCACCGAGAACACCAGCCTTTCCACGCCGTCGTCCGCGACCCAGCCCAAGCGGGTGGCGTTCCTGGTCGCGCCGGAGGGGATCGAGCGGGTGGAACTGGTCGAGCCCTGGGACGCAGTCCGTGACGCAGGGCACGAGGCTGTCCTGATCAGTACCCAGGAGGGCGAGGTGCAGAGGTTCAACCACCTCGACAAGGCGGACACGCAGCCGGTCGACCTCGTCGTCGGCTCGGCCCAGGTGGACGACCACGATGCCCTGGTGCTCCCCGGGGGCGTGGCGAATCCCGACGCCCTGCGGCTGGACGAGGATGCGGTGCGGTTCGTGCGCGACTTCATGGCCTCCGGAAAGCCGGTCGCTGCGATCTGTCACGCGCCGTGGACCTTGGTCGAGGCGGACACGGTGCGGGGACGGCGGATGACGTCCTGGCCCAGCCTGCGCACGGACCTGCGGAATGCGGGAGCGGACTGGGTGGACGAGCGGGTCGTCGTGGACGGCAACCTGGTCACGAGCCGCAAGCCGGGCGACCTGCCGGCCTTCATCTCCGCCCTGATGGAGGCGTTGAACCACGCTCCGGACTCCGCCCGCTCGACGCACGCCTGAGTCCGAGCCCGGTCCCGCCGGTGCCGACGGGGGCGGCGGGGGGCGCGTGGAACTCCCTCAGATGGGTACCGGGCGGGGGACGGCGGGCACCGGCGGCCAGCCGAGAATGGAGCGGGCAGATGGACACGTTCTTGGTGGCGGCCACAGTGGTCCTCGTGATCGGCGCCTTCTTCGCGCTGTTCCGCGGGATGCCAGTGCTGGGGACGGGGCTCGTCGCGCTCTCGCTGCTGGTCGGTCCCGCCGGGATGAGCTACTTCACCTGAGCCGCGGTTCCGGGGGATCCACGCCATGGAGGGAGACAAGATGTCAGGCAAGGTGGTGCACTTCGAGATCCCGTTCGACGACGGGGACCGGGCGCGGAAGTTCTACGCGGACACGTTCGGGTGGGGGCTCCAGCCCATGCCCGACATGGACTACACCGTCGTGACGACGGGGCCGTCGCACCCGGAGCGGGGTCCGGTGGAGGCGGGTTTCATCAACGGGGGCCTGTTCCAGCGCAGCGACGACTTTCCCGGCAAGGGGCCCAACATCGTGATCGACGTGCCCAGCGTGGAGGACGCCCTGCGTCAGGTCGAGGAGGCGGGCGGCACAGCGGTCGGCGAGCGGATCCAGGTGGCGGACATGGGCTACTCCGGCTACTTCCTCGACACCGAGGGAAACCTGATCGGCCTCTGGGAGACCGCCTGAGTCCAGGTGGTCTCGTGGTCGGATCAGCCCGTGTGGCCCACGGCTCCGGGGACCTGGTCCACCATCCCGTGCGTCATCGACTGCTCGTCGCGAAGCCGTGCCAGTTCCCGGTCCCGGGCGGTGTAGCCACGCTCGGTGGCCCGGTCGCGGCCGAGGCCGAGTCGGGCCTGGTCCAGGGCGAACAGGAGCGGGCGCGAGAGGCGGAGCACATGCTTGGTGTGCCCGTCGGGCACTCCCAGCGCGTCGGCTGCGGTGTCGCCCAGGAAGATCCGGGACATCCCGTACATCGTCCTGCGGGCCACGGACCTGCGCAGGCGCGCGGGCCCGGGCAGCATCGAGGCGAGCTGGGGCGCCAGGTAGTCCTCGGTGAGGGCGCGGCAGAAGTCCCGGGCGAACCCGTCGGGTCCGGGCGAGGTCAGGGAGTACATCTCCTCGATCCGCACGTGGTCGGCCTCGGACGTCGGGTTGAGGTCAGGACGCACTCCGATCAGGTGCCCGACGTAGCGCCACAGGTGGTAGATGTCGTCGAGCTCGTCGCGGCGCAGCCGGACCCCCAGGTGCGACATTGCCTCCAGCGAGATGTGGCCGAACTCCGCGAGCGTGAACGCCATGTACGGCTGGGGGACCGGGACGCCCCACGCCGCCTCGTCCCAGTCCGTGTGGGCCGTCAGGTGGCGACGCACGTGCGCGTGGATCATCCGCACCCGGACCGTGTGCTGGAAGCCGGGACCGTCCACGGCCATGCCACCCCGCTGAACCACCTGGGAGAGCCACTGGCCCACCTCGATCGACCGCACGGCAGGCTCCGCGCCGTAGCGACCCGTGAGCAGCAGGGGGAACGCCGCGACCCGGTTCTCCGCGCCCCGCAGGAGCGAGGCCGCACCGAGCACCAGGCCCCACTGTGCGGTGTAGCGGATCAGGACGTCCGCCGCCCGGTCGAGTCGCTCGCGTTCGAGCCACGGAGGATCGGTGCGGACCTGCTCCATCAAGGCCTGCGCACTGGCCGGGGCCGTGGAGAGCTGGACCGGCTCACCGCGCAGCACGGCCCGGACCACCCGCGCCGCTCGACCGGAGCCGGGATCGTTGACCACGGCATCCGCCAGCGCGTCTGCCCGCCACATCCCGCGAGCCCACGCCCGGCCCGCTGGACCGTGGCGCTCGAGTTCCTCGTCCACCTGGGGCAGGGCTGAGGGAAGGACGGTGGGCAGGATGGTGGCCATCTCTCCATCAAAGCCTCCTGCAAGGCGATGGGGAACCCCCCGGGACAAGGCCCCCGGAGGAGAGGCTCCCAGCAGGAGCCAGCGGAGATGATCCGGGGCGGGGCCGTGGCCGGGTCAGGGCTGGTGGGGGATGGCGGGAGTGCCGGACCTGAGTAGCGTCGACGTTGGTGAGGGGAGGCGCCGATGAGTCGTCTGGTGATGGTGGAGTTTCTGTCCGTGGACGGTGTGACCCAGGGCTTGGTGACCCAGGGATTGGTGACCCAGGGCTTGAATCCTGCGGGGTGACCTCGCGGCGGAGGTCCAGGAGGTGCGGGCCGGGTCCGACGGGGACCTCGTCGTCCTGGGGAGCGGGATGCTGTGTCGCACCCTCCTCGCCGCCGACCTCGTGGACGAGCTGAGGCTCTTCGTCCACCCGCGGCTCCTCGGCGCGGGCAGGCTCCTCTTTGCCGAGCTGCCGGAGGCGCGGCCACTGGCCCTGGTGTACGACCTGCGCCGCTGACGTCCGGCGCGATCGCATTTCAGTTCCTTGTGGCCTGATGTCGGGAATCGGGCTTCCCGACAGGGTGTCGGCACTATCGTCACGGGTATGAGTGAAGTTTTTGCGCCCACGCACGGTGCGCCCTCGGTCGGCCAGTTCTTCGTCCAGGTAATGGGTCAGGAGCAGGGTCCGTTCGGTCCCGCCCAGCTTGCCGACATGGCCAAGTCCGGCACGATCAAGGCCGACACCCCGGTCCGCAGCGCCCAGGGCGGGGACTACTTCCCGGCCAAGCAGGTCCCGGGTGTGTTCTCCGAGAAGGAGTGGCTGATCACGCTGCTCATCTCCTTCTTCCTGGGTGGCCTCGGTGTCGACCGTTTCTACCTGGGCCACATCGGTCTCGGTGTCGCCAAGCTCCTCACCCTCGGTGGTTGCGGCGCGTGGGCCCTCATCGACTTCGTCCTGATCGCGCTGCGCAAGGTCAACGACAAGCAGGGGCTCCCGCTGTCCTGACCCGGACCTGACATTCGTCGCACCCCGGCGCCGGCCCATTCGAGGGCCGGCGTCGGGGTTCTTCGTTCGGCCCGGGCCGGAGGAGGCGGCGCCCAAGGCGCCAGCCGGACCCCGTCAGTGGCTCGGAGTGGGGTGCCTGCCGTCGTGGGGTGGTCCGGCGCCGGGGAGAGCCCGTGGCGAACGCCGGTAGGCGGAGACGGTGGGATCCCCAGTCACCCACCACCGCCAGGGGACGTCCGGGGCAAGGGTCACCCCCACGCGTGGACCCACGCTGACCTGGGCGGGGATCGGGCCGGGTGCGAGGTGGAGGAGGCTGCCCGCGAAGAGGTCGGTGCCGTAGTGCTCCAAGGTGATCCCGAGGGCCTGGCCCAGACATCCCGGGCCGCGGGCCAGTGACCGGGGCGGGACCCGGTCGCCGCGCCGTGTCCGGGCCAGGTCCGCTCCTGCCACGACGCGTCCGGCGCGTAGCAGGACTCCACTCGCGGATCCAGCCGTGCCGGTGACGACGTTGAGGCACCAGTGGATCCCGTGGGAGCGGTAGACGTAGGCGTGACCGGCTTCCCCGAACATCGCCGTGTTCCGGCTGTTGCGACCGCGATGGGCGTGCGAGGCGGGGTCGTGCTCGCCCGCGTACGCCTCCACCTCGGTCACCTCGACCGTCACGTCCCCCTCTGGAGACGTGCTGGTGAGCAGGCACCCCAGCAGCTCCGGGGCGACCTCCCACGAGGGACGTTCCAGCCAGGTGCGGTTCACGCTGCCATCTTGGCAGCACCAGGCCCCGCGCCGGGACGCCCCGCTCGTCAGGAGAGCCGGCGCACGCGCTCGCGGTGGCGTGAGGAGTTGTCTCCGTCCACGGAGCTGTCGCTGGTGCCCCGGCGGGTGTCGACCTTGCGGTCCACGCAGGTGGGGGCCTCCGCGTCCACCAGCGTCTCGCGCTCGAAGTCGTGGGACTTGTCGATGTTGCGGTAGTGGACGTACAGCCCCCAGTACACCGCGACGGCCCCCACCGGCCCCAGCGCCAACAGCCACAGCGGGCCGGAGTCCGAGGCGGTGGCGAGCGTGGGCTCCGCGGCCAGGACGTGCAGCAGGGTGTTCATCGTGCCCCCAGGAAGGCCAGGACGACGCCCTCGAGCACCGTTCCGGTGGCGAGGGCGGCGAGGAACAGACGCCCGTGGGAGACCGGCACGCTGCCCATGGTCTCCCCGGTGCGGCCGTTGACGGCGATGTAGTGCACCATCGTGCCTCCTCTCGTCTCGTGACGGTACGAGTACAGCCAGACCGGTAGGTACATGGACACCCAGCGAGTTCCGTGCACCGTCACCCCCTCGGCCTCCCACCGCACGCCGCGGTCGTACCTGCCGAGCGACTTCTCCACCTGCGAGCGGGTGATGGACAGCAACTGGTCCTCGAGGACGGGCGTCATCGCCTCCACGTCCTGGTCGCGGCGCTCGGAGGTGTAACCCACCAGGTAGTTGGCGTTCCACTTCACCGCGTTCTTCGTGTCGAACGGCAGGATCGTGTTGATGACGTTGTTCGTGTTCACGCGTGTGTCAGCGTTGGCCCGATCGGACGACGACTCGATCGTCAGGTCGTCGACGGTGAAGTCCAACCGGCGCTCGACGCGGTAGACGTCCGCGTCGTACAGGGTCTCCTCGTCGTTGTCACCGCGCTTGCGGGTGTACTGCCGCGTCTCGACCTCGCCGACGCCGTGCACCTCTCCGGTGACCTTGCCGTCGATGACCATGTACGGCATGTAGACGCCCACCACGTTCTCCGGGGTGAACTCCGCGAGGAACCGTCGCTCGGCGAAGGTCCGCCGCGAGCCGGCGAACTTCTTGATGTGGCCCACCGCCGCGTCGCGGGTGACGCTGAACGGGAGCACCGCGTCGGGCACGGCCCCGTTGGGCAGCTGCTGGTTGACGCTGAGGACGTGTCGGCACCAGTGGCAGCGCGACGAGGTCGCTTCCGCGGTGTTGACCACGACCTCGGCGCCACAGCCGGCGCACTTGAGCGTCAGCATCCCGTCGTCTGCGCTGATGTCCGCAGCCCCCGAGGAGACCGTCGTGCCGCTGAGCTGGTCGAGGTCAGTGCCGCTGGAGATGCTCGCTTCGACGACCTCCTCCGCCCACTCGTGGCGGCAGAAGAGGCAGATCAGCTTCTGTGTGCTGACGCGCAGCTGGATGTCGGTGGACCCGCACTTGGGACACCGGTTCACCCCGTCGGAGAGTCGTTCGTTGCTGGTGTCGACGACGTCGGCGTTCTCAGTCATTGAGGTTCCTCTGACTCCAATCCCTCAGCTCACAGGCCGAGGGCCTTGGCCTTCGCCGCGTCGTAGTCGGCCTGGGTGATGAGGCCTGCATCCAGCATCTGCTTGGCCTTGGTGAGGACGGCCATGGGGTCCTCCGCGGCGGGCGCCGCAGGTGCAGCCGGTGCAGCAGCGGGTGCAGCAGGCGGGGTGGCCTGGGCGCCGATGCCGGGAACCGGCTGCTGGAGCCCGCCGAACCCAGCGCCCCCAGCAGCCATGCCCATGCCGATCAGGCCGCCGGGGCCGGCGTTCTCGCCCGCCGCCTGGAAACCGGCGGCAACCGAGGCCTGGAGGTTGGAGTTGCCGCGGGCCCCGGAGAGGGCGTCGGCGCGCTGGACGTTGCGCAGCAGCTCGCGGGTGTTCTCGTCGTACTCGATCGCGATGATCGCGGTGGAGACGATCTTCAGGCCGCGGTCGGTGCTCCAGCGGTAGTTCTGGTCGACCGCGGCGGAGAGGCTCTGGGCGAACCCGACGGAGTCCTGCTGGATCTTGGTGATCCGGTTTCCCTTGGACGGGTCGTTGGTGTACATCGAGAACGCGGGGGCCAACGAGCCGACGACCTCGTTGAAGAGCTGGGACGCGGCGTCGTTGTCGACGTCGGTGAAGTCGAAGACCTGGCCGGGCTGCAGGTAGGCGGCGGGCACGAAGGTCTTGATGAAGAGGATCGGGTCGATGATCTTGAGCGTGTACGTGCCCCGGGTCAGGGCCCCGACCTGCGCGTTCATGTAGGCGTCGTCCCAGTAGATCTCGGACTGGGTGCCGAAGCGGTTGTTCGGGAGCTCCTTCAGTGACACGAAGTAGGCGCGCTGCTGGCCACTGGGGCGGCCACCGAACTTGAAGCGCTCCCAGGTGCTCCGGATCAGGGGGCTGACGACGCCGTCGCCGTCGAAGAACGACTGGGAGTCGCTCGCCTCCGAGTTCCACTCGTAGGCACCCGCCTGGGCTGCGAAGCCGGTGATCGCGCCGTCCTGCATCAGGACGAGGCCGTAACCCTCGGGGACGATGATCTTGCTGCCGTTGCTGATGACGCCGTCGGAGGCCTTGGAGTTGGAGCCCCGGCCGGCGTTGGTGCCCCGCGGGACCGCGGCAAAGAGGGCGGCCGTGGGTGCCAGGCCGTCAGGGACCGTGTAGAAGTCCTTCCACTGGTCCGCGAGGGTGCCGCCGAGCGCGCCGATCGCTGCCTGAATGAGTCCCATGGTGGATGCCTCCGCCTGTGTGCCGTGATTCGAACCTCGCACACCGTAGACGCGGAGTCGGGTCCGCGGAGGGCGTTCCCCCACATGCGGTCGGCGGACAGCGCCCGCCTGTTTCATCGCTCGGGACGTCGGCTCCGCGACTGCAACGGGTCTGGCTCGTCGTTCGGAACCCGGTGGGCCTCGGGGCTTTGTCGCCGGGGGCGCCACGGGGCACCCAGCGGCGGGAACCGCAGGCTGAGCAGCGCCCCCAGAGTGTAGTAGCTGCGCATGAACCGGAAGACCAGGAACTCGGGGACGTAGAGCACCGCTCGTGGTCGGCCGAGGAGCAGGCACACCACGATGGCCACCAGCATGGGTAGGCCGAGCACCATCGCGACCGCGGGCTGCCACCGGAGGCCGTTGAAGGTGTTGTCGAAGACCCCCAGCACCAGGAGCGCGAAGATCAGTACCGGGAGGAGCATCGCCCGGCGCGCGGAGTTGATCAGCGCAAACGGCATGATCAGGATGCTGGCCATCGAGTAGGGCCGCAGGAGGGTGTGCCGGTTGTGCGCTGCGACGTGGTACGAGCTGCGGAACCACCGGGTCCGCTGCTCGCGCAGGTGGGCGAAGGTGTGGGGGGTCTCGGTCCGGTAGACCACGCGTGGGTCGACCATGCTCCGGTACCCGAGCGCATTGAGGCGCATCCCGATGTCGGTGTCCTCCCCGTTCATCCCCAGCACCAGCGGCCCCGCCTCGTCGAGGGCCGAACGCCTGAAAGCGGTGAACATGCCGGGCTCTCCCGGGATGCCGTCGTAACCCATGCGGGCGACCTGGAAGAAGCCGTGACGGACCAGCACCTCGACCAGTCTGACCCGCTCGATGAACGAGTTCACCCGGCAGGGCAGCGGTATGCCCCCTACCGCGCCCACGGCCGGGTCCGTGAAGTGACGCATGGCGACGTCGAAGGTGTTCACGCTGACGTTCACGTCGGCGTCCACCCGGATCACGAAAGGCTCCCTCACGCGTTGGAATCCGTAGTTGAGTGCTCGGGCCTTCCCGTGCTCGGGGCAGGTGAGCAGCTCTCCCTGGAGGTGCTCGCTTCGCTCGATCGCCCGCCGGGCCTCCTCTGCGGTGGAGTCGGTGGAGGCGTTGTCCACCAGGTACAGGTGGGTGGTCCCGGCGTACGCCGCCGCGGCCCGGTCGATCGCATCGATGGTCGCCGCGATTCCGTGCGCCTCGTTGTAGGCCGGGACCACCACCGCGATCGGCGCCGAGATGCTGGACCTGCGGGAGCGGTCGATGATGACCAGTCCGATTGCGGCGGCGAAGAGGGCCAGCAGTTGTTGGATGAGGAAGACGCCCGGGCCCAGCCCTCCGATCAGCGCGACGTCCCGGATCGCCTCCAGTTGCTCCTCGAACCGGAGCTCGAGCAGAGCCGCGACGCACCCGGCGAGCACGAGCGGGATGACCAGCCTGAGCCATGCGCTCGGGCGGACGTGCCCTCGCCGCGACCGATCGGGCGGCTTCACCGGATCAGGCAGGTGCGCGTTGCGCAGTATGACCAGCGGGAACAGGGCCAGGCCGAGCATTGCCGCGGCGACCTGGTGGATGAGGACCGGGACCGACACGCCCAGAACGGCGTGGATCGCGAGCGCACCGAGGTCTGCCAGGAGCGCGATCAGGAGCACCCCGCCGCACAGCTCGACCAGCACCAGGAACCGGCGCCACAGGTCGGTGGCGAGGCAGAGGCTGAAGACGGTGAAGAAGACCAACGCGAACAGCCGGATGGGGACGGCCGGCCTGTCGCCCTTGGAGGCGAGGAGGACGAGGTCGCGGCTGTCCTCGACGTGCCCGAGCCGCACGACGATCGTGAGGAGGAGCAGGGCCAGCAGGCTCGCCCCCACGAACCAGACGAGGAAGGAGTTCACGGCCCGTGCCGAGCGGTCCATCGAGTACTCCGCCGGAGCACTGTCGATCGAACGGTAGTGGTCGATCACCGCCTCGGGGGCCGTGAGCTCCTCGGGGCGGGGATCGGCCGGCAAGGGTCGGCTTTCCCGCTCGGTCACTCCTCGTTCTCCGCCCTGGCCTCCGGAACCATGATCACCTGTCCGTCCGCGGTGACCGTGAAGCCTCCGCCTCCCGCGGTGACCAGGCGGGCCCGTTCCCTGCCGTACTGAGGTACAACCGTCCCGGGATCACCGATCGCGGTGACCACCAGACCGGGTGTGCTGCCTGCGGTGACGCACTGCACGACCAGGCCGTCGGAGAAGGAGCTGAGGTCGAACCCTTCCGCCCTGATCCGCCCGTCGGCCACCTGCACCGGAGCGGTCACCCCCTCGGGGTTGCCGTACTGCAGGAACGGACGGGTGCCGGGATTGCCCTCCCAGACGAACGAGACGCCCTGTCGCCAGCCGCTGAACTCCGCCAGCGTCGGCACCAGGCCAGCCAGCGACTTCGGCGAGTCCTCCAACACGCTGGGATCCACCAGCACGTCGAAACCGGAGGAGAACTGGGCCGGAACAGCCGTGAACCCGGTGCCCGGCTCGCCGACGACGAGGGCGGACTGCGGCAGCAGCTGGACGTCGTAGGACGTCTGGCGCACGTGGCAGCCGCCCAGGTCACGGTCCCGGACGAGGGTGACGACCAGTTCGTTGCGCACGAGCTGCCGCCCTGCCGGAAGTGCCACGTACACGTTCTGGCGTCCGGCTTCGGTCAGCACCTCGCTGCCCACCAGGTCGTCGTTCAGGCGCACCTCGACGAGCCAACGGGAATCCTCGGTGGTCTCCGGCACCAACATCTGCAGCGCCAGCGTCCTCGGGACCGTCCCGCCGGGCAGGTCGGACAGGGAGTAGGGCACCCGCCAGCTGCGACGATCAACGATCTGCTGGACGCCGGTGTCCACTCCGAGTCGCTCCAGGGTGGCGCGGTCTCCGGTGGGGCGCTCGACCTGGAGCTTCGTCGGCTCGGTCGAGTCGGAGTCGGCGGTGGTGACCGGGGTGGTGGTGAGGAAGGTCGGGACGACGTCGTCGTTCGGCGTGACGACACCGAGGACGGTCTCGTCGTCGCGTTCCCCGACTCGGACAGAGCCCTTCTCGGTCAGCGGATCCCAGTCCTGGTCCTGCAGGATGTCGTCGGGGCCCAGCATGATCGCAGAGCCGTCGTCCTCGTCCGGGACCTTGTCGGAGAAGTGGACGTCGTGGCCCTGCTCGGTGAGGAACGCGCCCAGTTGCGCGGTGGTCTGGTACCACTCCTGGTCGTTCGCCCGGGGGGCGAGGACCAGGGTCACCTTCTCGTCGAGACCGGCGACCACGTCACGGACCGTGTGCAGCCGGTCCTCGAGCTCGCCCGTCAGCCGCGTCTCGTCGGCGTCGAGGACGACGAGGGCGCCGAGGTCGGTGGTGATGTTGCACCGGCGCTGGTCGAGGGTGCCGGTGGTGCGGACCTGCACCCTGACGGTGCCGTCCTCGACCATCGCCCGCGGCAGGTCGATGTCCTCGCTCAACTGGTGGTTACCGCTGGGCAATTCGGAGACGTGGACGGACTGCCCGTCGGCCTGCACCCGCAGGAAGATGGTGCTCGACCCCGCCACCTCGGTGTGCCCGCGCAGCCTGAGCACGGGGTCGTCGACCGGTGAGTCGACCGGCACCGGCAGGGTGAAGGTGCTGGAGTTGCCGTTGTCGTCGCTCAGTCGCACGCCGTCGACCTCACCGATGTCGAGCAACGTGGTGTCGAGTTGGCGGTCCTTGGGCGGATCGCCCCCGAACCAGGAGGGGCGCGCGACGATCAGCGCCGTGACGAGTAGGGCTGCGACCACGAGGAAGACGAGGGCGCTCCAGGGCAGCCATGCGGTGCGGCGGCTCATTTCGCCCCCTCGGCAGCGGAGCGGCGCTCCCGGGTCCAGTAGGACGCCGCCGGGATGCGGGACCTGTCACAACGGTCGGCGTACCGGGTGGCGATCTCGACCGATTCGTTCATCAGTCCCTCCTTCAGCAGGATCGGCCTGAATCCGAGGGCCTGCAGGTTGTCGTTGCGCAGGGACAATTCGTTCTCCGGGGCCTCGACACGGGGGTTGGGGACGTACTCCACGGTTGCCCCCAACTGCTTCGCGACCAGCTGGGCGAGGTCGAGGACCTGCCGCGTCTCGGCGAGTTGGTTCATGATCCGCACGCGCCCCTTCACCCGGTCCCCGGACTCCACCGCCATCCGCACACACCGGGTGGTGTCCTCGATGTTGATGAATCCGCGCGTCTGTCCGCCCGTCCCGTGCACGGTCAGGGGGTAGCCGACCGCGGCCTGCATGAGGAACCGGTTGAGCACCGTGCCGTAGTCGCCGTCGTAGTCGAAACGGTTGACCAACGTCTCGTCGAGGCGGGTCTCGTCGGTCTGGGTGCCCCAGACGATGCCTTGGTGGAGATCGGTGATCCGCAACTTGTCGTTCTCGGCGTAGTACTGGAAGAGCAGTTGGTCCAGCGACTTCGTCAGGTGGTAGACGCTGCCGGGGCGGGTCGGGTACAGGATGTCGCGGGTCACCGTGCCCCCCGTGCGGTCGGGGAAGGTCACGGTGAGGTAGCCCTCCGGGAGGTCGACCGGAGCGGTCTCGTACCCGTAGACGCCCGTGGTGCCCAGGTGTACGAGGTGGCTGTCGAGTCCGGACTCGACGATGGCGGCCAGCACGTTGTGGGTGGCGTTGATGTTGTTGTCGATCGTGTAGCGCTTGTGTGCGCTGTCCTTCATCGAGTACGGTGCGGAGCGCTGCTCGGCGAAGTGGACCACCGCGTCGGGCCTCGTCCTACCGAGCACCTCGAGCAGCCGTCCGTAGTCGTGTGCGAGGTCGAGCTGCTCGAAGCCGATCTCTCGTCCGGTCACCTGCTTCCAGGCGTCAAGGCGTTCGGGAACTCCCGCGATCGGTGTCAGGGACTGGACCCCGAGCTCCTCGTCGATCTTTCGGCGCACCAAGCTGTCGACGATCGTGACGTCATGGCCCGCGTGGGACAGGTGCAGGGCACTCGGCCACCCGCAAAAACCGTCGCCTCCGAGAACGAGGACTTTCATGGTTCCCTCCGAGGGGGTCTGGGAGATGGCCCGGACGCCGAGCACTCCTGATGGGGAGGTGTCAGTGCGCGGCGTGTCCTGGCCCGTCATCGCAAGCCTGTGCCCGGTGCCCGGCCCAGCGGCAGTGCCGAAAGACCCGGGTCTTGCGAGGGCGCCAGAACTGGCCTGCCGAGGCTCCGGCCCTCGGTCGAGACCGGGCGCCTGCGGCCCGCCGGGTCGAGCCGCGCGTCGGACGGTGCGCCGGCGGGCGGCCACTGGGCCCGGGGGCACCGGGTCCTTCGTCCCTGCCCGCCTGCCTCCGAGCGTCCTAGCGTCGGCGGTGCGCCTCTGTTGTCCGGGGGGCGCACAACGACGACGAGGAGAACGACGTGGCAACTTTGACAGTGTGGAAGTTCGACACCCCCGGGGGTGCCCAGCAGGCCGAGGACGCCTTGATCGAGCTCCAGTCGCAGGAGTTGATCCAGGTGCTGGACGCGGCCACCGTGTCGTGGCCCGAGGACAAGAAGAAGCCGAAGACGCGCCAGGCCAACGACCTGCTGGCGCCCGGACTCCTCGGCGGCATGTTCTGGGGGTTGCTCTTCGGCATCATCTTCTTCGTCCCCCTGATCGGGCTGGCCGTGGGTGCTGCGTCGGGCGCACTGCTCGGGTCGCTCACCGACATCGGCATCAACGACGACTTCATCAAGGACGTGCGGTCCAAGGTGACGCCCGGGACGTCGGCCCTCTTCGTGCTCTCCTCGGGAGCCGTCCTGGACCGCGTGCACGACGCACTCCGTGAACAGGGCATCCACGGGGAGTTGGTCCAGACGAACCTCTCCGCGGAGGAGGAGGCGAAGCTCCGCAGCCTCATCGAGGATGACGGGCACAAGGAGGCCTGAGAGCTCGATCTTCGTCACGGGACCCGGCTGGCGCCGGGTCCCGTCGTCGTTTCCGGTCCACCTCTTCCTCGGCCGCTACTCCTCCTCGTCGGGACGCTCGGGGGAGAGGGAGTCCACCAGGGCCAGCATCGTCCGGTTCAGCCGGTCGGCCAGGCTGAAGATCTCCTGGGCCCGGGGGGCGAACTGGTCCTCGTCGACACTGGGATCGAGGTTGCCGGTGACCTGGTTGGGGATGCGGTCGGAGAGCGCCTCCAGCAGGGCAGTGGCGTTCTGCTCCAGTTGGACGCGGATTCCGAGCCAGTCAGGTCCGCTCGTGTCGGCGCCCTCCGCTCTGGCTTGCTCGACGGACTGCGCCAGCTCACGGGTGGTCGCCGTCATTGACCAGACGGCCGTGAGTTGGGACTCGATCCCGCCTGCCTCGTACGAGCCGAGGGAGTAGCGGATCGGTGCCGCATCCTCGCGGAGCGAGCGGACTTTTCGGTCCATCTCCAGCAACCGCTGCTGGATCGCCCCGCGGGAGATCTCCTCGCTCCCGGAGAGACGTTCGAGCCCTCCCGCCGAGACCACCTGCAGGTCCTTCGTCAGAGTGGCGATGTCCCGGTTGATCTTGCTGCGGGTGCGGGTGGGCAGGACCCACCAAGCGACGGCGAGGGCGGCCAACGCACCGAGGACGGTCTCGATGATGCGCTGCTCCAGGGTCACCGAGGTGAGGGCGCCGAGATACTCGTAGACGCCGGCGAAGATCAGCGTCGTCCAGAAGGTCGAGGTACCCGTGGCCACCGGGCGGTAGTAGACGGAGGCAAAGAGCGAGAGTGCCAGGACGGGCACCATGACCGCGTCGCTCCCGTTGCTGGCGATGGCCACGGCGAATCCGACAGCCGCCCCGGCGACCGTGCCCACGACGCGCCGCACCCCCTTGGTCAGCGTCTCCCCGTCGGTGCTGCCGAGCGTCTGGTAGGCCGCCAGGGTCGCCCAGTACTGGTGCGCTCCGGAGACCACCGCGCCGATGCCGAGCGAGACCGCAGTCGCGACCGCCGCCTGCACCGCCCGGCGTAGCGAGGGGCCGAATCGGCTGGCCAGGACGGGGCTCGGGGTAGGTGCCCGGGCTTCCAAGGAGGCCAGCGCGGCGTCGGCCTGCGGGTCGTGCGGGTCGAGGGGTGCGATGGTTGTGGGGTCCGTACCCCAGTTGGCCAGGGCCACGACCGCGCGGTGGAACCCGTCGATCGCGCGCAGCAGCCGCTGGGCCTCGGGCGCCCATCCCTGCGGCGGTGGCTCCGGGGGATCGGGGAGCAGGGCGCTGACGATGCCGGAGGCGCTCGGTGCGCGACGAGCGGTCAGGTCGGCACGCAGCAGCTCCAGCCTCCCGGCGAGCCTGGCCCGGGTCTCAAGCGTCAGCGTCGTTCCGGTCGCGCCCCGCGCGGCGCTCTTCAGGGTCATCATCGCGAGTTCGGCGTCGAAGATGCGCAGCCGTAGTCCCTCCGCGTCCCGCGGGGCCACCTGGGCCTCGTCGGTGGCGGCGGAGAGCTGCGCCGCCACGAAGGCGGCTCCCCGGTGCATGCGCTTCATGTCCAGCGACACCCGGTGGCGCACCTCGGGGTCCCACCGCGCCCAGGAGACCGCGTCCACCAGCGTGTCCACCGAGGCCGTCATCTGCTCGGTGAGCGACCGCACACCGTGGCGGAGCATCTGGGCCCGTCGGTCGGGCAGCAGCAGATGGGCGCTCACGTAGGCCCAGACCGCGCCGATGAGCGCGCCGGCGGCGAACCAGGGCAGGTCGTCGAGGTCGAGGCGGAGGATGAGCGCGAAGTAGAAGGCCATGAAGGCGGCGCCGCCCAACGAGCCCCACAGCGCGCCGAGCCTGGCCGACCCGACACCGATGAAGGCCACCGCGACGAGGACCGCGCCCCGCAGCCAGTCGACGTCCGTGGTGACGGCCCCCAGAAGCAGGACGACCCACACCGGGAAGACGACCAGCAGGCTGGCCAGGCGGCGGTCGCGGACGCCGGGCGCCGTGGCCACGCCCGTGCTGATCATCGCCACGAACCCGGAGAAGATGGCAGCGGGGAGGGCGCGTTCCTGCCCCGCCGCCGAGAGCAGCAGGTGGACCGTGACCACCGAAGCGGCCGCGGCCAGGAGGGCGCGCGTGGCCGCCCGCAGTCGCACGTTTCCGGGATCGGCGAGTGAGGCGCGTGACCGGAGGAGGCGAGGACCCAGACGGGTGCGTCCCGGCACCGTCTCGTCCCGGCGAGCCGGCGGAGGCAACGCAGGCACGGGTTGGACGCTCTCGAGCACCACGGGATTGTGCTCGTTCAGGAGGGTCACCGGGGTGTCGGTGACGATCAGCGGCTGGTAATCGAGGTTGTCGCTGACTGCCAGCGTGGTGAGTTCCGCCCGATGGGCGAAGGGGAGCCACCCGGAGTAGCGCTGGTAGGTGTCGTCGAGGTCGGTGAGCGGCTCCACCTCGGCCAGCTCCGCCATCCGGGCGTCGAGGCCGAGGAATCTCATGACCCAGCGGTCGCGGGGGCCCGGCTGGGTGCTGCGGCCCGCGTGTGCCTCGAAGGTCTCCTTGCTGACCACCTCGGGCACCTGGACGTCGCGCCACCGCAGCTTGTCCTGCAGCTGGTCGGCGAACTCCACGTACTGGAAGACGAGCGGAGGGAGCGCGGGTTCGGTTGACGCGGGGTGGCCGCTGGGCAGCCCCCACCTCAGCGCGGCCAAGGTGTCACCGACCATGCGCAGCGCGTAGGGCAGGGCGAACTGGTCGCGCCCGCTCTGGAAGTAGTACGCGGTGTGGTGCATCCGCAGCCCGTCCATGTAGGCCGTGAGCGCGTCGGAGACCGACGCCAGGTGTCCGTCCAATCCCTGGGTCTGCCCGTCGCGGAAGTGGGGGGCCAAGGTGGTCACGGCCGAGCCGGCGCCCCGCTCGGTGGTGGAGAACTGCCGGCAGAGGAGGTTGAGGCTGCTGATCACGTCGTAGACGCCCAGGAGGTAGGTGAGGATCAGCGAGATCAGCACCACGCCGGTCAGCGTCTCCAGGATGCTGAGGAAGCGCAGGGGGTCGGTCTCTGCGGTGAGTACCGACCCGCCGACGGTGGAGAGCTGGGCGGCGCTGAAGTACAGCGCGTCGAAGAAGTTGAGCTCGCGGTCCCCTCCGGACGGGGTGAAGGACTGCGGCGACAACCGGGAGTAGTAGATGAGCCCGTAGCCCAGGATGGTTCCGCAGACCCAGACCGCGATGGTCGTCACCACCTGCAGGCCGGTGACTTGGCGCAGGGCGACGGGGCGCCAGCGTCGCGGGAGCCGTCGGGTCCCCCGGCGCAGCAGGCGCCACTGGGCCGCGGCGACCCGGTCGCCGAGGAATCCGGACTCGTCGAAGTTGAGTGCGGTGAGGAAGACGTCGATGAGCGTGCTGGCCAGGACGACGATTCCCAGGAGCAACCACAGGCTGTCCACGTGTGTCCCACCGCCTTCTGGAGGAATTCAGGTAATCAGGGTGGAGGGACTTCTGCTGAATTCACCCTCGCCTAGGCGCTGCGTCCCCAGCGATAACCAAGATAGGCCAGCGCAGTACTGGCGACAAGGACGCCGAAACCGTAGGTGATTGCCGTTCCGTAGTGCTTGTCCCGCACCAGCTGAACCGTTTCGTAGCTGGCGGTGCTGAAGGTCGTGTACCCGCCCAGGAATCCGGTTCCCAGGACGTCGCTCAGGTCCGACGAGACCACGTCGGCCGCGACCAGACCGGTGAGTAGTCCGAGCGCGAAGGAGCCGGTCAGGTTGATCACCGCGGTGGGCCAGGAGAACAGCTGCTTCACCCGCGAGCGGATGGCACCGTCGACGAAGAAGCGGAGTCCCGCACCGAGGCCACCCGCGCAGGCCAGCAGCAGGAAGAGCCCGGCCGTCATGACGTGCTCCCCGAACGGCGGTCACGGGCCACTGCCACGGCGGTCAGGATGCCGAGGAAGGTCGCCCCGGCTCCCACGATCACGGTCCCGAAGGCGTACAGCGCGGCCACCCCGGGGCGGGAGTCGTCGAGCAGCACCGCGGTGTCCGTCGCCAGCGAGCTGTAGGTGGTGAGGCCGCCGCAGAAACCCGTTCCGATCAGCAATTTCAGCCGTCCGACCACCTGGGCCGGCGGGTCGGAGCGGGTGAGTGCCTCGTACAGCAGTCCGAGGGCGAAGGCCCCCAACAGGTTGGCGATCGGGATCACCACCGGGACCTCGTCGACGTCGGGCACCGCGAGAACCAGGCCTTCGCGGGCAGCGACGCCGAAGATGCCGCCGAGCACCACCACGAGCACGGAGGGCACGTGCAGGTGGTCGGGGAGCTTTGTGAGGTGCCGCGGGGCGTGGTCCGGGGGGCCGTGGTCGAACCGCGTGCCGTGCCGGCCCGGGGGTACGGCAGCGCTGTGGTCTCCAGTGCTCATGCTTCGACGATAGGTCCTGACGGACGCCTGCGCAGCCTCGGTGACGAGGTATGGAACAAGGTCACATTTCGTCGGGATGAATGGCCCTGCTGAATTCTCGTCACAAGTGGTTTCCTGTGCCTTTGTTGATTCCGTCGTGGCAATTCTGTGGGGGTTGCGCGGGGTGCACGCGTGAGTATCGTGAAGAGCGCTCGGAACGTTCTCCGAGTTCTCCCTTGAAAAGGATTTCCGGAAAGGCGCGCACAATGGACCTCACTCCCAGAGAAATCGAGAAGTTCTACGTCTACCAAGTGGCGGAGATCGCCCGGAGGCGTAGGGACCGGGGGACCAAGCTGAACCTGAGCGAGGCGCAGGCGCTCGTCACGGAGGCCATCCTCGAAGGGGCCCGTGACGGGAAGTCCGTGGCTGAGTGCATGGAGTTGGGGAAGCAGGTCGTCGCGCAGACGGACTGCATGGACGGCGTGCGGGAGCGTCTGTCGCTGCTCCAGGTGGAGGCGACCTTCCCCGACGGGAGCAAGCTCGTTTCCTGCCACGACCCGATCTCCGCATGACCTCCGCTGGCCCGGGTACGCAGGCGAGTACGGGGCCACCCGGGACGGGGGAGGCACTCGTCCTGGTCATCGGGCACGAGGCTCGCGACGCCGAGGGCCTGGCCGAGGTGGCGCACGCTCTGGTGGCGCAGGGGCTGGTGGACGAGGTGGTCGTGTGCCCGCGCCGCGAGCTGCACCACCGGGTGCGCGAGCTGCTGCTCCGGCGCGACCTCGTCGCGGTCCTCCCGATGACCTGGGGCCGGGACCCCGTCCTGGTGGCCGACACGGCCAAGGCGCTGCAGTGGCTCACCGCCACGACGGCGGCGGGCCGGATGGTGCTGTGCCAGAACCTCGGCACACCCGACCACCTCGTCGCACACCTGCGGCGAGCGGTGCGGGAAGCGACCGCCGCACGGCCGGGGGCCGGCGTGCTGCTCACGGCCGCGTCGGAGAACCCCTTCGACGACGCGGAGTTGCACCGGCTGGCCCACCTGGCCCGGACCCACGGCGCGGGTGTGGAGGAGGGGGTCGCCTGCCTGCGCGCAGGCCTGCTTAGAAAGTGCAGCTAAGGCTTCACCTTGTGAACCAGTACATAAGATCAAGATTTCTTCATCTTTGAGATTTTTCGCATCCGCATATTTGATGAAGTATTTATCA
>JAZQNT010000114.1:0-1674 GCA_045627505.1 Nocardioides sp. | reverse complement strand
GATGATCTCGACCAGCGGCATCTTGTCCACCGGGGAGAAGAAGTGCAGGCCGATGAAGTCCTCTGCCCGGTCGACGCCCTCCGCCAGGCCGGTGATCGGCAGGGTCGTGGTGTTGGAGCACAGCAACGCGTCGGGCTTGATGTGCGGGGCGATCTCGGCGAAGACCTTGGCCTTCAGCGCGGGGTCCTCGAAGACCGCCTCGATCACCAGGTCGGCCCCGGCGGCGTCGGCCGGGTCGGCGGTCGCGGTGATCCGGGCCAGCAGCGCGTCGGACTTCTCCTGCGTGAGCCTGCCGCGGGAGACAGCCTTGGCGTTGATCGTCTCCGAGTAGGCCTTGCCCCGCTGGGCGTTCTCCACCGAGACGTCCTTGAGCACGACCTCCATCCCGGCCTTGGCACAGACGTGGGCGATGCCCGCGCCCATCATCCCGGCGCCGAGCACGACCACCTTGGCCGGCTGGTACTTCTCGTAGCCCTCCGGACGCAGCGAGCCGGAGTTGATCGCCGAGAGGTCGAAGAAGAACGCCTGGATCATGTTCTTGGCGTTCTGGCCGGTGACTAGGTGGGTGAAGTAGCGCGACTCGACCCGCGAGGCAGTGTCGAAGTCCAGTCCGGCGCCCTCCACCGCGGCCGACATGATCGCCTTCTGGGCGGGGTAGTCCGCGCCCTTGAGCTGCTGGCGCAGGATCGCCGGGAAGGCGGGGAGGAAGCCGGCCAGGGCCGGGGAGCTGGGCTTGCCGCCGGGCAGCTTGAAGCCCGGCCGGTCCCACGGCTGCTGCGCGGCGCTCTCGTCGTCCTTGACCGAGGCGATCCAGGCCTTGGCGGCCGGGAGGAGCTGGTCGGTGCTGGGGACCAGCTCGTCGACCAGTCCCTTCTCCTTGGCCACGGAGGCCTTGAACCGGGTGCCCTGGAGCAGCACGTCCATCAGTGCGGACTGCACGCCGAACATCCGCACCGTGCGGGTGACGCCACCCCCGCCGGGGAGCAGGCCCAGGGTGGACTCGGGCAGACCGATCTGGACGCTCGTGGCGTCCACGGCGATGCGGTGGTTGGCGGCCAGTGCGATCTCGAGACCACCACCGAGCGCGGCGCCGTTGATGGCGGCCACGACCGGGACCGGCAGCAGCTCGAGACGGCGCAGGGTGGACTTGATCGACTCGACCTCGGTGAACATCCGCTCGGCGTCGGCGGGGCCCACCTGCATCATCTTCTTGAGGTCGCCCCCGGCGAAGAAGGTCTTCTTGGCCGAGGTGATCACCACGCCGCTCACGCTGGCGGGGTCGGCGTCCAGCTCCTCGGCGAGCCGGTCCACGACGGCCTTCATCGAGGCGGCGTAGAGCTCGTTCATGGTGTTGGCCGACGCGTTGGGGTCGTCGAGGGTCAGGGTGACGATGCCGTCCGCGTCCTTGTCGTAGCGGACCGCGCTCGGGGCAGTGGTGTCAGTGCTCATCAGTTCGTTTCCTCTTCCTGGCCCGGTCTCAGACCAGCTCGACGATGGTCGCGATGCCCATGCCGCCGCCGACGCAGAGCGTGGCGAGGCCGCGGCGCTTGCCCTGGCGCTCGAGCTCGTCGATGAGCGTGCCCAGGATCATGGCGCCGGTGGCACCCAGCGGGTGACCCATGGCAATAAGTCGGAGGCCAAGCGGGCTTAGGAAGACAATAGAGAGGGACAACT
>JAZQNT010000113.1:0-2543 GCA_045627505.1 Nocardioides sp. | reverse complement strand
TGGCGCGACGGCCAGACCGACATCGCGATCGGGTGCGCGGGCCTCTCCCCCGCCCAGCAGTTCGCCGGCACGGTCGACTCCTACGGCAATCCGCTCGCGGTCACGCTCCCTGCCGTGGCCGACGAGATCGCCGGTGCCGCCGAGCTCGCCCAGGGCAAGCTCGGCGGTCGCCCGCTGGCCCGGCTGCGTGGTCGCGCCGACCTGGTGCTGCCCGTGGGCGAGCACGGGCCGGGGGCGATCTCGCTGCAGCGCGCCGAGGGGGCGGACCTCTTCGGGTTCGGTGCCCGCGAGGCGGTGCTGACGGCCCTGTCCGGGGACCCGACGTGGCAGCACGTGTTCGGCTCCCCCGCCCTGCGCGAGGAGTTCGTCGCCGCCCTGCGCCGGGTCGCACCTGACCTGGCGGTGCGCCGGGGCGAGCCCGACGACGACGCGCTCGCCGTGGACCTTCCCACCGGCGTCCCGGTCGTCGTCCTCGACGCCGTGGCGGTGAGCCACGGGTGGCGCCACGCTGCATCTGAGGACGCGCCCGGAGCGCTCGAGATGTCCCATCTGACGCACTCGGCCCGATTCCTTCCGGTCGGTCCGTAGACTCTGCCCCGACCGTCCGCTCCGCGGACCCGATCGACCACCGGAGACGACCCACAGTGGCCAAGCAGGACAAGAACGACCGGCAGGCGAAGCTCGACGCCATCCGCAAGGAACAGAAGGCGGCTTCGCGCCGGGGCAACGCGATGATCATCGGCGTCTCCGCAACGCTCGGACTGCTGATCATCGCCGCCGCCGCGTGGAAGCCGATCACCGACAACCTGGACAAGCGGGAGTACCAGGCCAAGGACCTCAGCAGCATCGGCGCCAAGGCGAACGTCTGCGGCGAGGTCACCACGAAGCCCGCCGAGGGCCAGTCGGACCACGTCACTCCGGGCACCCCCCTCGACTACCCCGATGCCCCGCCTGCCTTCGGGAAGCACTACGAGACGTGGGACACCAACTTCGGCCGCAAGTTCTACGACGCCGCGGACCGCCCCGACCTGGGCTACCTGGTGCACAACCTCGAGCACGGCTACACCGTCCTCTGGTACGACGACACCATCGCCAAGGACGAGGCGAAGCTCGCCACCGTCAAGGGGCTGGCTGCCAAGTTCAGCGGTGACTCCGACGACATGCGCAACAAGTTCAAGGCCGTCCCGTGGACCTCGGAGGACGGCGAGGCCTTCCCCGAGGGACAGCACGTCGCCCTGACCCACTGGTCGCGCGGTGGCGCGAAGGCGGAGGACCCGAGCTACACGGGCATCTGGCAGTACTGCTCGGAGCCGAGCGGCGAGGCGCTGGAGTCGTTCATGAAGGAGTACCCGTACATGGACTCCCCGGAGCCGATGGCCGGCTGATCCCGTCCACTTTCTCCACCACGAGCGAAGGGCTCGGCACCGTTCGGTGCCGAGCCCTTCGTCGTGCGCGCTGCGCCAGGTGGGTCAGGTGAGGTGCGCCAGGTGGGTCAGGTGAGGTGCGCCCGTCCCGCTGCCTGCAGGGAGGACACCACGGACTTGACGTCCTGGGCCCGCGCGCGGGTGGTGACCAGGAGCGCGTCCGGGGTGTCGACGACGACCACGTCCTGGATCCCGATCACCGCGACCGCGCGCCCGGAGGCAGGAACGACCAGCCCGGTGGCGTCGACCGCCTCGACGTGACCCTCGCCGAGCACCAGCAGGCCGTCCTGCCGGTCCACGGCGTCCGCCCCGCCGGTCCCCTCGTCCCCGGCGCTCGTGGCGCGCAGGGCACCGAGCAGGTCGCCGAGCGAGGCGAAGTCACCCACGTCGTCCCAGCCGAACCCACCCGGTACGCACGCGACCCGGCCGGCGGCGGCCGCCGGCTCCGCGACCGCGTGGTCGATGGCGATCTTCGGAAGGGTGGGCCACACCTGCGCGAGCGTGGACGGGTCGGCTGCGATCGAACGCAGGGATGCGGTGAACTGCGGGTCGGTCTCGGCGAGCAGGTCGAGGAGCACCGTGGGACGCACCACGAACATGCCCGCGTTCCAGCGGTAGGCCCCGGTGGCGAGGTAGGTCTCGGCCACCTCGCGCGAGGGCTTCTCCACGAACTCCTCCACCCGACGGGCGGCGGTGCCGTCGATCGTCGCGCCCGAACGGATGTAGCCGAATCCGGTGGCGGGACCGGTCGGCTCGATGCCGATCGTCACCAGCCACCCCTGACGGGCTGCCTGCACCGCGTCCCGGACGGCGGTGGCGAAGGCCTCGGCGTCGCTGATCACGTGGTCCGCCGCGAAGGAGGCCATGACCGCCTCCGGCTCCGACGCCTCGAGCAACGCCGCGGCCAGGCCGATCGCTGCCATCGAGTCACGGGGGGAGGGCTCCGCCACGACCTGGGCCGGCGGGAGGTCGGGAAGCTGCCGGGTCACCGCCTCGGCGTGCGCCTGTCCCGACGATCACATCCTGCGGCGTATGCACCCCCAAATAGTTCCGTGTAAAGCCAATCAACAGGATAAGGAATACGCACAGGATACTGCTGAGGATCCCGACGATCACATC
>JAZQNT010000112.1:0-2846 GCA_045627505.1 Nocardioides sp. | reverse complement strand
TTGCGGGTGTAGTTTAGTGGTAAAATCCCAGCTTCCCAAGCTGATGTCGCGAGTTCGATTCTCGTCACCCGCTTATCGTTTATATTATGACTTAACCTCCTGTTTTATCAGGAGGTTTTTTACTTACCTTTGGTAATTATTTTTGCAAGTGGAGGCGTGTTCTCTTATAATATCCTGCCGGCTGACCTCGGAGTCGACGCCCGCCCGCTGCCCAGGGGTGAGCAGCTCCTCGTCGGTCGGGGCGATCGACTCGATGCCGTTCCCGCCCGTCTGCGCGAGGACCCCGGGGCCGCCCTGGTTGATCCCCGAGGACTGGCCGAACCCGGCGGAGAGGCTGGCCTTGAGCTGGACGTACTTGCTCTCGTCCACCTGGCCCATCGCGAACATCACGATGAAGAGCACCATGAGCAGGGTCACCATGTCGGCGTAGGTGACCATCCAGCGCTCGTGGTTCTCGTGCTCCTCCTCGAGCTCGCGCTTCTTGCGTCGAGGCATGTCAGGCCGCCTCGGGCTGCTGTCCTGCCGGGAGGAGCGAGGTCAGCTTCTGGGCCACGATGCGGGGGTTCGAGCCGGCCTGGATGGCAGCGATGCCCTCGATCGTGACCTCCATGCGGGTGGCCTCGAGCTCGCTCAGCCGCTTCAGCCGGCTGGCGATCGGGAGCCACAGGACGTTGGCGGTGAAGACGCCCCAGAGGGTGGCGAGGAAGGCTCCCGCGATCAGGTGCCCGAGCTTCTCCGGCTCGGCGAGGCTCTCAAGGACGTGCACCAGGCCCATCACGGTGCCGACGATGCCGATGGTCGGTGCGTAGGCACCGGCGTCACCGAAGAACTTCGCGGCGTGCTTGTCGGAGGCCTTCTTGGCGTAGACCTCGGCCTCCAGGATCTCCCGGACCTCTTCGGGGTCGGTGCCGTCGATCGCCAGGGTCATGCCCTTCACCAGGAAGGGGTCGTCGATGTCGCGCAGCGAGTCCTCCAGCGCCAGCAGTCCCTCGCGGCGGGCGCGCTCGGCGAGCTGGACCACGACGGGGACCAGGTCGGCGGAGTTGGCCGCCTTGCCGGTGAAGGCTCGCTTCAACGAGCGGAAGGCGTGCTTGGCGTCGGCCACGGTGCCACCGGCAAAGGTGATGCACAGCGTCGCACCGAAGACCAGCAGGATCGGGGGAAGCAGGAAGAGCGCCGACGGCGAACCGCCCTCGAGCATGTTGGTGACGACGATGATCACCAGCGCCACGAGGACGCCGATCAGGGTGGCCGGATCCATCAGAGTTCCTGTCCGTCGGAGTCGGCAGCCGGGGAACCGGCCGGGAGAGGAGTCACCGAAGCCAGGTGCGAGGCGGACCCGTGCTGGAGGACGGGGGTCGCGTGGTCGAGCGGCCCGACCGGGATGTGTCCGGCGAGCGCGACGATCTGGCTGCGGAACGTGCGTACTTGATCCACGATCTCCGACAGGGACTCCGACACCACGTACTTGGTTCCGTCGGTGAGGGTCACGACCGTGTCGGGAGTGGCGTCCACGCGTTCGATCAAGTCTGAGTTCAGCACGAACTGGCTACCCGAGAGGCGGGTGAGCTGAATCATCGGGGGAGCACCATCCTTGTGCTGCGGAGAATGTCGGTCCGTCCGTGGTCCGACACCTCATCCATCGGCGGCGTCGGGACCGACCTGAGGGGTCCGCAGCAAAACCCGTGTGACAAATGGGCGCCGGCCGGTCGCTCCGGTGCGGAACGACCGGCCGGTGGGGCCGTCGGCGGCGGGGTGACCGGTCACGGTGCCGGGACCTGCGCTCGTGCCGAAGGCGGGGGATGTGTCCTCCGCAGGGCCAGCCTTCGCCTGACTCCTCGCTTCGGAGCCTGGTCACTGCTCCGGAGAGGAGAGATCCCAGAGTTCTCGGATCGGTGGGGCGTCGTGGACGCAGACGAACAGGACTTCGGGCTTGTTCATGACCGGGTCTCGCGGGGCTGGAGGGTGGTGTCGGGGAAGTAGCGGCGCAGGCGGAGGGCGACGTAGACCAGACCGACCAGGACGGGGACCTCGATGAGTGGTCCGACGACCCCGGCGAGGGCTTGGCCGGAGGTGACGCCGAAGGTGGCGATGCACACGGCGATGGCGAGCTCGAAGTTGTTGCCGGCTGCGGTGAACGCGAGTGAGGTGGTGCGGGCGTAGGTCATGCCGAGTGCCCGGCCGAGCAGGAATCCGGCGCCCCACATGAGTGCGAAGTAGGCCAGCAGCGGGAGTGCGATGCGGGCGACGTCCAGGGGCTGGCGGGTGATCGCGTCGCCCTGGAGCGCGAAGAGCAGGACGATGGTGAACAGCAGTCCGTAGAGCCCCCAGGGGCCGATGCGGGGAAGGAACCGGGTCTCGTAGGTCTCGCGTCCCCAGCGGCGTTCGCCCAGCCGGCGGGTCAGGTACCCGGCGAGCAGCGGGATGCCGAGGAACACGGCCACGGAGGCGGCGATGTCGAGGGTGGAGAACTCGGCGCTGGTGCTGTCCAGGCCGAGCCAGCCGGGCAGGGCGTCGAGGTAGAACCAGCCGAGGCCGGCGAAGGCGATGATCTGGAAGACCGAGTTGGCCGCGACCAGCACGGCGGCGGCTTCCCGGTCGCCGCAGGCCAGGTCGTTCCACACGACGACCATGGCGATGCAGCGGGCCAGGCCGACGATGACCAGGCCGGTGCGGAACCCCGGCAGGCCGGGGAGCATCAGCCAGGCCAGGGTGAACATCAACGCGGGGCCGAGCACCCAGTTGAGGGCGACCGAGGCCCACAGCAGCCGCCGGTCGGTGGTGACGTGGCCCAGCTCGTCGTAGCGGACCTTGGCCAGCACCGGGTACATCATCACCAGCAGCCC
>JAZQNT010000111.1:0-3001 GCA_045627505.1 Nocardioides sp. | reverse complement strand
AAGGACGGCAACATCATCGCTCGCGTTGATCCCCGCACTGCCAGCCGCTCCGGCGACTCCATCAAGGTGGCCTTCGACACCACTCGCCTCCACTTCTTCGACAAGGATACCCAGAAGGCGGCAGCTCCGGCGCGATCCCGGGGTCGGACTTGCGTCGGCGCAGCAGGAACGGGCTGATCAGGTCAGCGAAGCGCTGGGTGATGGTGGCGTCCACGCCCGCCTCGATCGGCGCTGCCCAGACCCGGCGGAAGGCCAGCCGCGAGCCGAGCAGGCCGGGCACGCACCAGTCGAGCAGCGACCAGAGCTCGGTGAGGTTGTTCTCCACCGGGGTGCCGGTGAGCGCCACCCGAGCGCGCGGGGTGAGCTTGCGCAGCGCCCGGGCGGTGGCCGAGCGGGAGTTCTTGACGTGCTGGGCCTCGTCGGCCACCACCAGGTCCCAGGCCACGCCGAGCAGACGCGGCTCGTCGCTCTCGACGTCGGAGCGCAGCGTCCCGTAGGTGGTCAGGACGAACCCGTTCTCGTCCGCCACGCCCGCGAGGGAGCGCGACGAGCCGTGGAAGCGGCGCACCGGAACCCCCGGCGCGAACCGGGTGATCTCGGCCTCCCAGTTGCCCATCAGCGACGCCGGGCAGACCACCAGCGTCGGTCCGGCGGGACGGCTCGCGCTGGCGTTCTCCAGCCGGTGCAGGTGCAGCGCGATCACGGTGATCGTCTTGCCCAGACCCATGTCGTCGGCCAGACAGGCCCCGAGCCCGAGCTCGGTCATGGTGGCCAGCCAGGTGAGGCCCTGGTGCTGGTAGTGGCGCAGCTCCGCGTGCAGGCCCCGCGGGACGGCGACCGGCTCGGCGGTGGTGGCGTTGCGGACCAGGTCGCGGACCTGCAGCAACGAGGCGCCGACGATGACCGGGACGTGCGGGATCTCGCCGACCTCGGGGGCGAAGCCGGTGACCGCGACGGGCGCGGTCCCGGTGAGCGCGGCGGCCACCGCCTCGGTGGCGCCGGCGGTGCGGATCAGCCGCTTGCGGGCGCGCCTGGCGGTGGTCGGGTCGACCACCACCCAGTTGTCGCGCAGCTTGATCATCGGACTGGTGGCACGCGCCAGCGCGTCCATCTCGTCCTCGGTGAGGCGCTCCCCGCGCAGCGAGACCTGCCACTTGAACGCGAACAGGTCCTCCCCGCGCAGGGTGGAGGTCTGCAGCTGTCCCTCCACCGCTGGGCCGTCGAACTCACCGGCGGCGGAGCTCTCCCCGCGCCTGGCAGCCCGGTCGACCACCGCCGCGGTGGACAGCTCGCGACCCAGGCTGCGCGGCCAGTGCACGTCCACACCGATCTTCGCCAGCGCCTCCAGGCCGTGCTCGAGCAGGTCGGTGATCTCGTCGGAGCCGAGGACCAGGGCGTCGGGGACCCGCACCTCGAGCAGTCGCCCGAGCGGCTCCCAGACGTCTGCTGCCTGCCGGATGGCCAGCGCGGCGTGGGCGCGGGCCCGCTCGCCGAAGCCGTGGGAGGCCTCGGGGCCGGACTCGGTCCACAACGCCGAGGCGTCGGCGACGTGCAGGTCGTTGCTGGCGGCGTGCACCTGCGGGACCAGGGTCACCTCGCCGGCGTAGAGCTGCTCGTCGGGGGCCTCGATCCGCAGCGAGAGCCGCACCAGGTGCGGTCGGTCGTCGACGCCGCGCTGACGCCGCAGGCGGGTGAGCCGTTCGTTGAGGACGTGGGCGTACTCCGCCGAGGTGCGCGCCCGGACCTGCGCCTGCTCCTCGGCCCAGGTCAGGCCGTCGGACGGAGCGGGCGGGCTCGGTGGGCGGGCGACCGCTGCCCGGGCCGCCGAGGCGGGGCTGGTCACCCGCGAGGTGCGCGACTCCTGCGGCGCCCGACGCGGCGTCGCATCCACGACCGCCTCGACCATCCGCCGCACCACGCCCTCGGCAGTGGCCACGTCCAGTCCATCGCGCTCGCGCGCCTTGGCCAGCTGGACGATCCGGTCCTCGGCGGCATCGTCCAGCACCGGCTCCCACCACAGGGCCTCCGCGTGCGGGGCGAACCGTCCGTCCGCGACCAGCCGCAGCGCCAGGTGCGCCGATCCGGCGAGCAGCACCACGCTGGGGTGCACGTCCGGATCACCGGCGACGGCGGCCTTGTGCGCGCGGCTCAGCACCGGCAGCGCGGCGGCAATCGGCAGGCTGACCGTGCGCCGTCCCTCGCCGGTGAACTCCACCGTCGCGTCGCGCGGTGGGTTCGGGGGCTCGGCCGACGACAGGGTGGCCGGGCCGGAGGTGGGGACGAAACTCACGGGGTCGACGCTATCCGGCCGTACCCACACCTTTCGTTTTGCGCGTCACTCTGTCCGGCCATCGCGGCGTCCGGGCTAACCTGCGTCCCATGACGATCCTCGACGTGCCCGTCGCCCGCCTCGACGGAACCCCCTCGACCCTCGCTGAGATCACCGGCGGCAAGCCCGCGCTCCTGGTCAACGTGGCCAGCAAGTGCGGCCTCACCCCGCAGTACTCCAAGCTGGAGGAGCTGGCGCAGAAGTACGGCGACCAGCTCGCCGTGGTCGGCCTGCCCTGCAACCAGTTCATGGGCCAGGAGCCCGGCACCCCGGACGAGATCGCCGAGTTCTGCTCGTCGACCTACGGCGTGACGTTCCCGCTGACCGAGAAGATCGAGGTCAACGGCGAGAACCGCCACCCGATCTACGACGTGCTCACCGAGCTCGCCGACGAGGAGGGCAAGACCGGCGACATCCAGTGGAACTTCGAGAAGTTCCTGGTCACCGCCGACGGTGACGCCGTGGCCCGCTTCGGTCCGCGCACCGAGCCCGACGCCGAGCACGTGCTCGCCGCGATCGAGGAGCTCCTCGGCTGACCAGCCGCCACACCTGACGGCCTGACGTCGGGGCCGCCCTGCACCCGCGGGGCGGCGCCGACACAGTTGCTGGTGGGGGGCCCACGGCGGGGGGGGGGGGGGCCTCGGGGTGGCCGCCCGACCTTTTGTATATTCA
>JAZQNT010000110.1:0-10404 GCA_045627505.1 Nocardioides sp. | reverse complement strand
CGACGTCGTCTCTGCCCACCGCATGCCCGAGGAGATGCTGGCCTACGGTCGTGAGGCGCACACGCGTGGGATCGAGGTCATCATCGCCGGTGCCGGCGGCGCCGCCCACCTGCCCGGCATGCTGGCTGCGCTCACCCCGCTGCCGGTGATCGGCGTCCCGGTCCCGCTGAAGTACCTCGACGGGATGGACTCCCTGCTCTCGATCGTGCAGATGCCCGCCGGCGTCCCGGTGGCAACCGTCGCGATCGGCAACGCCCGCAACGCCGGCCTGCTCGCGGTGCGCATCCTCGCCGCGGGGGACCCGGAGCTGACCGAGAAGATGGTGGAGTTCCAGGCCTCCCTGCGCGACGCGGCCACCGCCAAGGGCGCCGCTGTGCGTGAGGCCGCGGCCAACCCCCGCCCGAAGCTGGGCTTCTGAGCAACCCCTGAGCAAGCTCTGAGCAACCTCTGAGCAAACCCGCCGCGAGGTCGTCCCGACTCGGGGGAGCAGGGTGCTCAGCCGTCGCAACCGCGGACGGCGGCGACGACGGCCTGGGCGGCGACCGGGTGGTCGCGCACCAGGGCCAGTGAGTGGTCGTCGGTGTCGACGGAGGTCTCGGCCACCGTCCAGCGGGACAGGGCCGCCGCGGCGGCAAGGACGGGCACGGTGGCCGCGACGTCGGCGCGCTCCGTCTCCCAGACCAGGGTGAGTACGGGGGTCCGTTCGCCGTGCGCGGTGGGCAGGTCCGCGGTGCTGGACAGGACCGGCGAGACGGCCACCCAGGCGCAGTGCTCCACGCCGTCCACCCGGGTGAGGTCGTCCAGGGCGGCGTGCGTCGAGCGGGTGCCGCGGGAGGAGGAGGCGGTCACGAGCTGACGCGGTCTCTCGGCGCCGACGCGGGCGGCAAGCGCCTCGGCCACCGCCACCAGGTCGGCGGCGTCCTGTGCGTCACCGCCGCCGGCGGAGGCCAGGTGTCCGGAGGAGCCCGAGCCGCGACGGTCGTACAGCGCCACCTCGGCGTCGGTGCGGCGCTGGAGCTCGTCCGCCCACGGCAGCCAGTCGCAGATCGTCTGTGACGCGCCGTGGCGCAGCACCACCGCCGGTCCAGGATTGCCCTGTCCGACCAGCGCGGCTCCGAGCCGGTCGCCGTCGGTGGAGGTGAACGTGGTGCGGACCGCGGACGCCGGTACCGCGTCGCACTGCTCGGTCAGGGATGAGTCCACCGCGACTGCGCGGGCGGCCGAGGGGCCCTGCGCGGTGCGGACCGCGAGCGCCGCCCCGCCTCCCGCGACGCAGACCACCGCGATCACCACGACGGTGCGCCCGGCCGACACGGGACGGGGCGCTCGCCCTCTGGGGTGCGCCCGGTCCTCGACCGGCTCTCTGTCGGAGTCTCCGTTCATCCGCGCCTGCCCCACTCGATCGCGGGGCAGGTGTCCATGACCATCCGCAGTCCCGCCCCGGTCGTGCGACGCCAGGCCTCCTGGTCGAGGACGCCGAGCTGGAACCAGACGCCCGCGGCGCCGATCTCGACCGCTTGGTCGGCCACCGCGCCGGCCTTGCTGCTGTTCACGAAGACGTCCACGACGTCGACGGGAAAGGGGATCTCGGCCAAGGATGCGTAGCCCTGCTGGCCGTGCACGCTCTCCGCTCGGGGGTGCACCGGGACGATCCGCTTGCCGTGCGCCTGCAGGGTGGCAGCCACCGCGTAGGCCGCGCGCGAAGGGTCGTCCCGGAGGCCGACCACTGCCCAGGTCTCGGTCTCGTCGAGCATGAAATCGATGTCGGCCGGGGCCTGCCACTCAGGGACGCTCATGGCGGGAATCTAGCCCGCCGGGCAGGGGCGTGACGAGGGCCCGGGTGTGCCCACAGGCCCCAGGCTGTGGGGCTCGGGGGCCCGCGGAATGGCAGGCGGTACTGAGTACCGTTATGATCGGTATTGAGTACCGTATTCGTGGTACCCGTCACTCCCGAACATGAGAGATGCGCATGAGCAACCCTGACTTCGATCTGTACCAGCTCTCCGAGGAGCACCGCGCGATCCGCGAGGCCGTCCGCGCGCTCACCGACGCCAAGATCGCTCCGTTCGCCGCTGAGGTCGACGAGCAGGCTCGCTACCCGCACGAGGCCGCTGCGGCCCTGCTCGCCGCCGACTTCCACGCCCCGCACGTCCCGGAGCAGTACGGCGGCGCCGGTGCCGACGCCCTGGCCACCGTGATCGTGATCGAGGAGATCTCGCGTGCCTGCGTCTCGTCCTCGCTGATCCCGGCCGTGAACAAGCTCGGCTCGCTGCCCGTCATGCTCTCCGGCTCCGAGGAGCTCAAGGCCAAGTACCTGCCGAAGCTCGCCAAGGGCGAGGGCGGTTTCTCCTACTGCCTCTCCGAGCCCGACGCCGGCTCCGACGCCGGTGGCATGACCACCCGTGCGGTCCGCGACGGTGACCACTGGGTGCTCAACGGCGTCAAGCGCTGGATCACCAACGCCGGCGAGTCCGAGTACTACACGGTCATGGCCGTCACCGACCCGGAGAAGAAGACCCGCGGCGGCATCTCCGCGTTCGTCGTCGAGAAGTCTGACGAGGGCGTCTCCTTCGGTGCCCCCGAGAAGAAGCTGGGCATCAAGGGTTCCCCGACCCGCGAGGTCTACCTCGACAACGTCCGGATCCCCGCCGACCGGATGATCGGCGAGGAGGGCACCGGCTTCGCGACCGCGATGAAGACCCTCGACCACACCCGCGTCACCATCGCCGCCCAGGCCGTCGGTGTCGCCCAGGGCGCGCTCGACTACGCGCTCGAGTACGCCAAGGAGCGCAAGCAGTTCAACAAGTCGATCGCCGACTTCCAGGGCCTGCAGTTCCTGCTCGCCGAGATGGGCATGAAGGTCGAGGCCGCGCGTCAGATGACCTACGCCGCCGCCGCCCGCTCCGAGCGCGGCGACTCCGACCTCACGTTCTTCGGTGCCGCAGCCAAGTGCTTCGCCTCCGACGTCGCGATGGAGGTGACCACCAACGCCGTCCAGGTGCTCGGTGGCTACGGCTTCACCCGCGACTACCCGGTCGAGCGCATGATGCGCGACGCCAAGATCACCCAGATCTACGAGGGCACCAACCAGGTCCAGCGCATCGTGATGGCACGTCAGCTCCTCGCTGGCGTGCAGTCGCAGCTCTGACGATCTGCCGCCACGCCGACGCCCGGTTCCCGCGAGGGGGCCGGGCGTCGGTGCGTCCCGGGATCTCGTTGTCGTCCCGTCGCCCGATGCGGCCGGGGCCCGCCCTGCGGAGGTGGCGGTCGAATTCTGCGGACGGAGTTGAAGCGTCGCGTTCGGCAGGCGACAATCGTCTTCGCGGGAACCAACGCGGTTCCTCCGGCGTTTCCTCTGCGAGACGTCCCCCCAGTCCAGAGAAGAGAGATGGATCAACATCAAAGACCCGGGTACAGGCCCGGGCCCAGTGCTGTCCCTGTTGAGTCGAGTGCGGCACTGCCGCTGACGGAGGCCGGCGCATGATGCCGCTGCTCTCCCTCCTGCTCGGCCTTCTGGTGATCATCGTGATCACCGCCGCGACTGCTTACTTCGTCGCGCAGGAATTCGCCTACATGGCGGTCGACCGCTCCCGTCTGGGAGCCGCCGCCGACGCCGGTGACACCACCGCGCAGCGCACGCTGCAGGTCACCCGGCGCACCTCCTTCATGCTTTCGGGCGCGCAGCTCGGGATCACGGTGACCGGCCTGCTGGTCGGTTACGTGGCCGAGCCCCTGGTGGGTCAGGCCCTCGGCACGATGCTCGGTGGCGTGGGCGTGCCCCGCTCCGTGGGCATCGTCGTCGGCACCGTCCTGGCGCTCCTGGTGTCCACCCTCGTCCAGATGCTGCTCGGTGAGCTCTTCCCGAAGAACCTGGCCATCGCCCGTCCGGAGCCGGTGGCCCGGTGGCTCTCGCGCTCGACGCTGGTCTACCTCACCACCTTCGGCTGGCTGATCCGGATCTTCGACCAGGCCTCCAACCTGCTGTTGAAGATGGTGAAGATCGAGCCGGTCCACGACCTCGAGCACGCCGCCAACGCCGCTGACCTC
Organism: Nocardioides sp.; assembly: GCA_045627505.1. Lineage (GTDB taxonomy): Bacteria > Actinomycetota > Actinomycetes > Propionibacteriales > Nocardioidaceae > Nocardioides. The sequence continues at coordinate 6,357 of JAZQNT010000110.1, read as the reverse complement.
GAGCACATCGTGGCCCACTCCCGTGAGACCGGCGACCTGCCTCCGGGCCTGTCGCTGCTGCTCGACCGCATCCTCGACTTCCCCGAGGAGAGCGTGGAGCACGCGATGGTCCCGCGGGTCCGCGTCGACACCGTCTCCCCCGAGACCACGCTCGCCGAGCTGCGCGCGGAGATGTCGGGCGGGCACTCGCGTTACCCGATCCTCGACGAGGACGACCGCATCGTCGGGATCGTCGACCTGGTGGCCGTGCTGTCCGCGCACGACGAGTCCCTCACCGCGGCCGACCTGGCCCACCCCGCCCTGCTCGTCCCCACGCTGATGCGCCTGCCGGAGGCGGTGGGCGAGTTCGCCCGCGCCAAGCAGCAGATGGCCTGCGTGATCGACGAGTACGGCGGCTTCGACGGTGTGGTCACCATCGAGGACCTCGCCGAGGAGTTGATCGGCGAGATCAACGACGAGCACGACGACGGCAGCCCGCAGCCCTACGTGGAGGCCACGGAGGACGGCTGGAACATCTCCGGCGTCACCCCGGTCGACGAGGTGGAGCGTGCCATCGACCGGGACCTCCCGGAGGGTGACTACGAGACGATCGCCGGGCTGGTGATCGACGTCCACGGTCGTTTCCCCGACGTGGGCACCGTGGTCCGCGTCGACCTGGGCGAGGACCTGGGTCTGATGCCCGGCGAGCCCGACTGGCGCGAGGTCGAGATCGAGGTCCTCTCCCTGGACGGCCACGTCCCCGGCATGGTCAGGCTCCGCCTGATCTCCGCCGAGGAGTCCGCCGCGCACGTCGAGCCGGAGGGCCCCGAGGAGGAGCCCGAGGCGCACATGACCGGTGGCTCGGAGGCCTACCACGCCTCGAACGGCCGTGACCAGAAGGAGGGAGGCGAATGATGGACAACCCGTGGGCGGTGGCAGCCGCCACCGTCGTCATCATCGTTGCGTCCGCGTTCTTCGTCGCGGTCGAGTTCTCCCTGATCTCGGCCAGGCGACACCGGCTCGAGGACGCCGCGGCCACCAGCCGCTCGGCTCGCGCGGCCCTGCGGAGCTCCTCGGAGCTGACCGTCCTGCTGGCTGCCGCTCAGCTGGGTATCACCGTGTGCACCCTGGCGCTCGGTGCCATCACCAAGCCGGCGGTGCACCACGCGCTGACGCCGGTGTTCGAGCTCGTGGGCATGCCGCACTGGTCGGCCGACGTCGCCGGCTTCGTGCTGGCCCTGGTGCTCGTCACCTTCCTGCACCTCGTGGTGGGGGAGATGGCCCCGAAGTCGTGGGCGATCGCTCACCCGGAGAAGTCGGCGACGATGCTCGCGCTCCCGATGCGAGCATTCATGTGGTTGTTCCGGCCGGTGCTCAAGGCCCTCAACGCCTCTGCCAACTGGCTCCTGGCCAGGGTCGGGGTCGAGGCCACCGTCGACATCGAGGCGGGACAGACGCCGGCGGCGCTGCTGCACCTGGTGCAGCACTCGGCCCAGGTCGGCACGCTGGAGGACGAGTACTCCGCCCAGCAGCTCACCGGCGCCCTGCAGCTGGAGAAGCTCACCCTCGGCGACGTGGTGCGTCACGGACGTCTGACCACGGTCCCGCGGGTCGCGACCGTCGGGGACGTGCAGGCCGCGTCGCTGCGCTCGGGACACCTGCGGATCCTGGTCGGCGACCAGCGGTCCGTGGTGGGCATGGTGCACGTGCGCGACACGCTCACCGCGCCGGCGTCGCAGGGGCTCAGCGAGCACCTCCGCGACGTCAAGCACCTCACCGTCGACACCAAGGTCTACGACGCCCTGGCGTACATGCGCCGCACCAAGAGTCAGTTGGTGCTGGTGGACGAGGGCGAGGAGCCGGTCGGCGTCATCACGATGTCCGACCTGCTGAAGGGGCTCTTCCCGATCACCCAGCAGATGAACTGAGCGGGCCGATGCACTGAGCGGCCGATGAGCTGAGCGGCCATGACGGGCCGCTCAGCAGCCAGTTCGACGGACGGCGCGTCCCCACCGCGGGTGGGGGCGCGCCGTCCGTGCTTCCCGATGCGGCCCGGCGTCGGTGGTGACGTCGATGCTGACGTCGGTGGTGACGTCGGTGGTGACGCAGCAGTCAGGCCGCGATGCGCCGTCGGCGTCCTGCGGCTGGCCCGGGCGCACTACGATGACGGCGTGGACCAGCCCGGACGTGCCGCGCACCGCGGTGGCCTCGTGCCCGGCCCCACGCCGTCGATGGTGTGGGGGCGAGCGGCCGTGCTCGGAACGGTCGGGTTCGCCACGGGCGCGGTCTCGCACGCGCTCGCCGGGGGCAACCTGCCCGGACCGGTGGCGCTCCTGACGCTGCTGGGCACGTGCGTCCTCGTCGCGGCCCCGGTGCCCCGCCGCCGCGCCTCGGCGCCGGTCCTCGCGTTCGGCGTGCTGGTCTTCCAGACCGTCGTGCACACGGTGCTCTCGGCCGTCGCCGGCCACCGCGGCGACCCCGTCGCCGGCACAGCCGTCCAGGAACCGGTGGCTCCCTTCGTGGTGCAGGGGCGCGGCACCCTGCTCGAGCAGTACCGCGCGAGCACCGAGCGGGCAGGCGGAACCGGCCATGACTGGGTGGGCCACCAGGTCGACCACTTCGTGGCCCAGGGCCCGGCGATGATGGGGGCGCACCTTGCAGCCGCCGTGGCGCTGGGCCTCTTCCTCGCGGTCGGCGAGGACGCCCTGTGGCGGCTGCTCGCCCTGGCCGCGGCCCGCGCCCACGAGTGGCTGCGTCGCGCCCTGCGGGCACGTGCTCGGCTGGCCTCCGTGCTCGGCGGACGTCAGGTCGGCCTCGGCGAACTGGTCGGAGTGGACCAGGTGCACTCCCCGCAGGTGCTCGGCACCCCGGTCGAACGTCGCCGCGGGCCTCCCGTCGTGCTCGCTGCCTGAGCCCCCGTCCTCCTGCACAGGTCGGGCCCCTCGGGCATGCCCGGGTCGGCGTGGATGCCGACCGGGCGACCGGCGGCACGATGCCGCCGACGACACCCGACTGCGACATGACAGGAACACCATGACCATCAAGAACACCAGGAACACCACGACCGGACGCCGGATCGGGGCGCTCCTGCTCGGCGTCTCCCTGGCGACGTCCCTGGCCGCCTGCGGTGACGACTCCGCGGACCAGGACACCTCCAGCTCCGCCGCCAGCGCGCAGCGCGCGGCCGACGTCGTCAAGGTCACCGACCCCTGGGTGCGGGCCACCGAGGGGGCCAAGGACACGTCGATGACGGCTGCCTTCATGGTGCTGGACAACGAGGGCTCCGAGGACGTGCAGCTGGTCGGCGCCTCGGCCGGGATCGCCGGACGCACCGAGCTCCACGAGATGGCCATGCAGGACGGCAAGTCGGTGATGCAGAAGATCGAGGGAGGTCTCGAGCTCCGTGCCGGATCCGGTCAGCTGCTCCAGCCCGGCGGCAACCACGTCATGCTGATGGACGTCGCTGCGCCCGTGGCCGCGGGTGACGAGGTGGAGGTCGTGCTCGAGTTCTCCGACGGGTCCACCACCTCGGTGCAGGCTCCGGTGAAGGCCTTCACCGAGGAGAAGGGGCACTACCACGCGCCCGGCACCCCCGAGCACACGCACTGATGGCCGCCGAGGTCGGTCGTCGCGGCTTCCTCGGCTACGTCGGCTCCGCTGCAGCGGGGGCTGTGGTCGGGACCGGGGCCGGGGCCACGGCCATGGCAGGCCGTGCCGACACCTCCGAGCATCCCGTCTCCGACGTCGGGCTGGGCACCACGATCTCGCCGTGGGGCGAGCACCAGGCGGGGGTCACCGCGCCCGCCGCGGCGGTGACCGAGCTGGTGGCGCTCGACCTGCGCGAGGACCTGCTCAAGGCCGGCGACGCTGCACGTCTTGCCCGCCTCATGCGGGTGTGGACCACCGACGTCGAGGCGTTGGCCCAAGGGCGCGGTGCCCCCGGCGACACCGCGCCCTGGCTCTCGGCCGAACGGGCTGACCTCGCGGTCACCGTGGGCTGGGGGCCGCGGGTCTTCACCGCCTTCGACGTCGAGCGGCCCCAGGGTTTCGTCGAGGTCCCCGCGATGCGTCACGACGCCCTGGAGAAGGCCTGGAGTGGGGGTGACCTGCTGCTCGTCGTGCAGGGGCGCGACGGCACCACGGTCGGCCACGCCGTGCGTCGGATGGTGGCCGACGCAGCCCCGTTCGCCTCCCTGCGGTGGCGGCAGACCGGATCGTGGAACCCGCACCGCCCGGACGGCACCCCGCAGACCGGACGCAACCTCTTCGGCCAGGTGGACGGCTCGGCCAACCCCAAGGTCGGCACGGAGCTCTTCGACCGCACCGTGTGGATCGGCACCGGCCCCTGGGCCGGGGGCACCACCGTGGTGGTCCGGCGCATCCGCTTCGACCTGGAGACCTGGGACACCCTCACCCGCAGCGAGCAGGAGGGCTCGGTGGGGCGCGACCTCGCCGAGGGTGCCCCGCTGACCGGCGGCGGAGAGTTCGACGACGTCGATCTCGCTGCCCGGGACGGCGACCGGTTCGTGGTCAACGTGCACGCGCACGTGCGGCGCGCCCACCCCTCCACCAACGGGGGACGCCGAATCTTCCGCAAGGGGGCGAACTACGAGACGGTCCACGGCTCGCGGGTGGAGGCGGGGTTGCTGTTCTCCTCCTACCAGGCCGACCTCGCGGACCAGTTCGTGCCGATGCAGCAGATGCTGGACGAGGGCGACGAGCTCAACGAGTGGACCACCGCCGTCGGCTCGGCGGAGTTCGCGGTGCTGCCCGGTTTCCAGCAGGGCGGATGGCTGGGGCAGACGCTGCTGGGCTGAGGCGCTCGGACGGGTCCAGGTGCTCGGACGGGCCCAGGTGCTCGGACGAACAGGGGCGCGGGGCCGGTGACGGCCCCGCGCCCCTTTCCTTCTGGGACCTGCCCTTCTGGGACCTGCCCTTCTGGGACCTGCCCTTCTGGGCCGGCCAACGCGTTCGGGCTCAGCGGCCCTTCGGGTCGGGGAACCCGGACGCGGTGCAGAGCGAGGCCGGCATCTGGTCCACGGTGTCGTTCCTCAGGTGGCCGAAGAACTCCTCGGCCCGGGCCTCGTCCCACGTGACCGCGAGGTTGCGCAGCGGCACGCCGCAGGTCAGGCCCTTCTCCCCGTCCACCCGGGTCATGGCCCAGCCGAAGCGTGCGAGCGCGAAGGCGCTGGTGCCCTCCGAGACGGTGAACGACTCCGCGGTGGCGGTCGAGAGGTTCCAGTAACGCAACGGGTTGACGACGGTCATGGGCGAGAGGGCCTCGTGACCCAGCGAGGCGACGACCTCGCGCTGCGCCCGGGCTCGGTCGACGTCGCCCAGAGCCTTGTAGGTCTTCCGGCTGCGCGAGTAGCCCAGTGCGGTCGCGCCGTCGGCCTCCTGGCAACCGGCCGCGATGTCGAGGTTGGCCTGCTTGTCCTTCATCTTCCTGGTGGGGCAGATCTGCACGCCGCCCACGGCGTCGACCATCTTCACCAGACCACCGAAACCGATCTCGACGTAGTGGTCGACCCGCACGCCGGTGGCCTGCTCGACGGTCCGTACGAGGAGCGGAGCACCGCCCCAGGCGTAGGCGGCGTTGATCTTGCTGGTGCCGTGGCCCGGCACCGGAACCCGGGAGTCGCGGGGGATCGAGGTGAGTACGTTCGCCCCGCTGCCGGTGCGCAGCAGCATGATCGTGTCCGTGCGCTGGCCGACGTCGTCCCCGCCGGTGCCGAGCCTCTCCTGCTCCGCCTTCGTCAGCCCGGCCCGTGAGTCGCTGCCCACCACCAGGTAGGTGGTGCCGGGCTGGTCGGCGGGACGACCCTCGTAGTCAGTGGTCGCCTCGACCCGGTTGACCTTCGACCACGCGAACAGCGGGGTGGCCACCAGGAACACCAGCCAGAGCAGCAGCAGGACGCGCGCCGTGCGCCAGAGGCGGCGGGCGGTGGTGGCCGGACGTCGGCGCCCGGTGCCTCGCGGGGCGGCCGGGGCGGGAGCGGGGGAGCGCGACGGGGCGCTCGGGGCCTGCCCGGGACGCCGGGTGCCCGGCTGCTGGTACACCGGCTGCTGGTGCACGGGCTGCTGGGCGGGCTGCTGGCCCCCGGCGCGCGGGGCGGGAGCCGGCGCCACCAGGTGCTGGCGGGTGAGGTCCTGCTGGCTGGCGCGGAAGTGCCGGGTCTCCTCTGCGGACGCCCTGCGTCCGGTCTCCTCGCCGTACAACCAGCGGTACTCGGGGGTGCCCTCAGCGGGGGGTTCCGCACCTCGGCGTCGATCTGCCATGTTGGTGAAACTACCTCTGCCCCGGAAGTCGACGGCGCATCGCGCCGTGCTGACACGCCGTCGGACGCCCCAGAGCGGACGCCCCAGAACGGGCGAGCC
>JAZQNT010000109.1:0-4719 GCA_045627505.1 Nocardioides sp. | reverse complement strand
CCTCTCTATTGTCTTCCTAAGACCGCTTGGCCTCCGACTTGCTACCGCGAAAAGCTCTCGGATTTCAAGAAACGCCGTTCTTCCGCCGGGGCAAATAAACGGGACGTGCAGAAATATCTGAAAAATCAGGAGACATCCGGCGGCAATACCGCCATGGCGGACGCCCTGATGAAGTGGAAAGCGGCACAGGAGGAAAAGAATAAATGAAACTGATTTCATGGAATGTCAATGGCATCCGCGCCTGTCTGAATAAAGGCTTTATGGAATACTTTGAATCTTCGCAGGCTGATTTTTTCTGCCTTCAGGAAACCAAGGTACAGGCCGGACAGGTGACGCTGGAGCTTCCGGGGTATCATCAGTTTTGGAACTATGCTGAGAAAAAGGGTTATTCCGGTACGGCGATTTTTGCAAAGGAAGAACCCAAGGCGGTCTATTATGGGGTCGGGGTCCCGGCTCGTGACTTGGGCACTCAACACCGCGCCCGAACTGCATCGCCCGCGGAACCGGCGGGCGCGCTCCCGCATGCCCGCACGCCGATCCTGCAACGCCGTTCTTGTAACCCCCAGGGGGGTTTGCTATCTTCAATGGGAACCCCCCGGGGGGATAGCCCCTGGGTCGCGGACCCAGATCCGCGAACCTGAGCACGCAAGAACGGAATCCCATGAATCTCACAGTTCCCGGCCATGGGGCCGGCCCCCTGGGCCGGCTCGGCGTCTGGGTCACCCGCCACGCCCGGTGGGTGACCATCACCTGGCTCGTGGCCGTCATCGGCCTCGGCATCTTCGCCCCACAGGTCGAGAGGAACCTCTCCGGCGCCGGCTGGCAGGCAGACGGCTCCGAGTCGGTCGCCGCGCGCGAACTCGCGCGTGAGCACTTCGGCGGCAACGCGTCGTCCGCGATCCAGGTCGTCGTGCACTCCACCGACGGCCCGGTGACCGAAGGCCGGGGCGCCGAGGTCCTGGCCGAGGTGACCGCCAAGCTCGACGCTGAGCCGCGCATCGCCGACGTGGTCGCACCGATGCCCGGCGCGACCCTCTCGCAGGACGGCTCGACCGCCATCGTCCTCGCCGGCGCGGGCGCCGACACCAACGAGATGGTGAAGGTGGCCACCGACATCAAGGGCGACCTCGAGGCGCTCTCCACCGACGGGGTCCAGGTCAACCCGACCGGTTCGTCGTTGCTGTGGAGCGACTTCAACGAGGCCAACCTCCAGGCGATGCTCACGTCGGAGTTCATGTCCTGGCCGGTGACTTTGGCCATCCTGGTGCTGGCGTTCGGCGCCCTCGTCGCAGCTGGCCTCCCGCTGATCCTGACCCTGGCCGGACTGGTCGCCTCCGCGGGCTCGCTCGTGCTGATCAACGAGCTCATCCCGGTCTCCATCTGGGCGATGAACTTCGCGATGATGTTCGCCCTCGCGCTGGGCATCGACTACGCCCTCTTCCTGGTGGTGCGTTACCGCGCCGCACGGGCCGCCCGATGCTCCGACGACCCGGCTCGACAGGTGGAGGATCGCCAGCGGGCCGTGGCGGAGACCATGGACACCGCCGGCAAGGCCGTGCTGCTCTCGGGCCTGACCGTTCTGATCTCGCTGTCGGCGGTCATGCTGGTGCCCTCGCCGTCCTTCCGGTCCATGGCCGGCGGCATCATGATCGCGGTCGTCTTCGTCCTCGCCGCCACCCTGACCCTGCTGCCCCTGGTGCTGTTCAAGCTGGACCACCGGATCAACAAGTTCGCCCTCCCGTGGGCGCGGAGCAGCGAGCACCGTTCACCGAAGTTCGCCGCCTGGGGCGAACGGCTGTGGAAGCGCCCCGTGATTTGGGGACTCGCCTCCCTCGTGGTCCTGCTGGCCCTGGCCGCCCCGATCCTCGGTCTCAAGACCTCCATGCCCTCGATCAAGGTGCTGCCGGAGGACGCCTCGGCCCGCATCGGCTACGACCGCGTCCAGGAGGCGTTCGGCGAGGGCGCCCCCGGCACCCTGCAGATCGTCGTGCAGGCTCGCGACGTCGCCGCGGCGAGCCAGGTGCTGACCAAGGCGCCGGGCATCGCCCACGTGATGCCCGCCCAGCCCGCCGCCGACGAGTCCGGCTTGGCGCTGATCCAGGCCGTGCCCACCGTCGACCCGTCGGACGCCGCACTCGGTGACACCGTGGACCAGTTGCGTGCCGACCTGCCCGACTCGGCCCTGGTCGGGGGCGCCCCGGTGGAGAACCTGGACCTCAAGAGCCAGCTCGACGAGTCCACCCCCCTGGTGATCGGCGTGGTCCTGGTCCTCGGCTTCCTGCTGCTGCTCGTGGCGCTGCAGGCACCGCTGATCTCACTGCTGGGCACCCTGGCCAGCCTGCTGTCGACCGCTGCGGCCTTCGGCGTCGCCCGCCTGATCTTCCAGGAGGGCTTTGGCGCCGACCTGCTGGGGTTCGAGTCCCAGGGCTTCCTCGACGCCTGGGCGCCGGTCTTCTTCTTCGCGATGATCTTCGCGATCGCGATGGACTACACCGTCTTCCTGCTCGCCTCGGCGAAGGAGCACTACGAGCGCACCGGGGACCCCAAGGAGGCCATGGTCGGCGCGCTGGCGCACTCCGGCCGAGTCATCTTCGCCGCCGGCGCGGTGATGGTGGCGGTCTTCTTCACCTTCGCACTCTCCGGCCCGATCCCGCCCAAGGAGATGGGTGTCGTCCTCGGCGTCGCAGTGCTGCTCGACGCGTTCCTGGTCCGCCTGGTCCTGCTGCCCGTGATGCTCCGCCTCACCGGCAAGGCCGCCTGGTACACGCCGACGTGGCTCAAGAAGGTGCTGCCGAACATCAGCTTCGCCCACGACTGAGCCTGAGCCCCTCCCCGCTGGCACGCCACCTCGGCGTGCCAGCCCGAGGGTCCCGGCGGCACACGCGCTGCGTCCCGCCGGGACCGTCCCCCGTTCCAGAACCACACTCCCCCGAACGCTACTCAGAACCCTCCCCCAGAAACGGAGAAGCACCATGTGCCGTCCCACCACCTGCCGCACCTGCAAGAAGACCACCTGGGCTGGCTGCGGCCAGCACGTCGCCCAGGTCAAGGCCGCCGTCCCCGCCAACCAGTGGTGCGGCGGGCATCCCCGCGGTGAGCGCCCCTCGTTCCTGGCCCGCCTGCTCGGCCGCTGACCCGGAAGGACGAATGATGAACATCGACCGCGCCGTACTGCTGCTCGCCGGGACCATGGTCCTCGTCAGCGTCCTGCTGGCCGCCATCGTGTCGAACTGGTGGTTGCTCTTGACCGCCTTCGTCGGTCTCAACCTGCTGCAGTCCAGCCTCACCGGGTTCTGTCCCGCTGCCGTCGTGCTGCGTCGCGTCGGTCTGAGCGAGGGCTGCGCCTTTCGGTGAGCACACCTCACCCCTGCGGCATCGACGTCCCCGTGGTCGGTCGGCCCGACGGACTCGGCGCCTGGGGCCGGGACAACGCCTCCCCGGTGGTGGCGGCGCCCCGCACCGGGGCGCCGCGCACCGGGGACCCCAGGCACGAGGACCGCAGGGACGCCGGATCGAAGCCGAAGGGCAGTTCCAGTCGGTGCTCCGTCATCAACTCTGCGTCCCCCATCACCTCGTACGTGGCCCCGTCCGCCACGATCACGCCCCCGGAGAGGATCACGGCGCGCTCACAGAGCTCGAGCGCGTAGGGCAGGTCGTGGGTGACCATCAGCACCGTCACGTCCAGGGAGCGCACGATGTCGGCCAGTTCGCGTCGGGACGCCGGGTCGAGGTTGGACGACGGCTCGTCGAGGACGAGGATCTCCGGCTGCATCGCCAGCACCGTGGCCACGGCCACCCGACGTCGTTGTCCGTAGCTGAGGTGGTGCGGGGGCCGCTCGGCGAACTCCGCCATCCCGACCCGATCGAGTGCCCCCATCACACGTCGGTCGAGATCCTCACCCTTGAGTCCGAGGTTGGCGGGCCCGAAGGCGACGTCCTCGCGGACCCGGGGCATGAAGAGCTGGTCGTCGGGGTCCTGGAAGACCACACCGACACGGCGACGGATCTCCTTGAGGTTCTTCTGCTCCACCCGGAGACCGGAGACCGTGACCGTGCCCGCCCCGGGCCGAAGGATCCCGTTCAGGTGGTGCACGAGGGTGGTCTTGCCCGCGCCGTTCGGACCGAGCAGGGCCACCCTCTCCCCGCGGTGCACGTGCAGGTTGACGCCGAACAGCGCCTGGTGGCCGTCAGGATAGGCATGGGCCAGGCCGTTGACCTCGAGGACGGGGGTGGTCATGGCAGCCTTCCGGTGTATCCGCGCGACAGCATGGCCAGGTGCACCCGTTCCCCGCGCTCGTAGGAGCGGATGAAGAGCGCGGCCGCGGACCTGGCCAGCACCGGCCAGTGCCGGGGGTTGCGGGCATTGAACCCGCGAGAGACCAGTGCCACGTGCTGGCGCCGGAAGTCGTCCCCCACGACGTCCAGGTAACGGATCATGAAGCCCATGATCTGCACCATGGTCTCGGGCAGCCGCAGACGCGTGAGGCCGCGGAGCAGGTCCTGCGGTTCGGTCGTGGAGGCCAGGGTCAGCCCCGCGATCACCCCGATGGTGGCCTTGGCCAGCAGCGTCCACGCGGCGTGGATGCCGGACTCACTGACCATCACCCCCAGCACCTCGATCTGGGGCCCCCGGGAGATGAACGGCATCAGCAGGGCGAAGACAACGAACGGCGTCTCGACCACCATCCGCTTGACGATGTGGAGTGGCGGGACCCCGGA
>JAZQNT010000108.1:0-2883 GCA_045627505.1 Nocardioides sp. | reverse complement strand
AGCGAGACCAAGTTCGACGCGCACTGCGGCTGGCCGGCGTTCTACGCCCCGCTGGCCGAGGACCGGGTCGAGTACATCGAGGACCGGTCGATGTTCGGCGTCCGCACCGAGGTGCGCTGCGCCAACTGCGGCTCCCACCTGGGGCACGTGTTCGAGGGCGAGGGATTCGCCACCCCGACCGACCAGCGGTACTGCATCAACGGCGTCTCGCTGACGCTCCAGCCCGACGCCAAGTAGCCGCGGAGGACCGATCTTTCGGCGTTTGCGTCGCCAGGGCAGCGCAAAGGCCGAAAGATCGGTGTCCCGTCAGGGCCAGAGGGTGACGAGCTCGCTGACGGAGTGCGCCTTGCCCGTGTAGAACGGGATCTCCTCGCGGACATGGCGGCGCGCCTCGGTCGCGCGCAGCTCGCGCATCAGGTCGACGATGCGGTGCAGCTCGTCGGCCTCGAAGGCCAGCATCCACTCGTAGTCGCCCAGGGCGAACGAGGCGACGGTGTTGGCGCGCACGTCAGGGTAGCCGCGGGCCATCTGACCGTGCTCGGCGAGCATCCGACGACGCTCGGCATCCTCGAGCAGGTACCACTCGTAGGAGCGCACGAACGGGTAGACGCAGATGTGCTTGCGGGGGGTCTCGTCAGCCAGGAAGGCCGGGATGTGGCTGCGGTTGAACTCGGCCGGACGGTGCAGCGCCATCTGCGACCACACCGGCTCCAGGCGCGCACCGAAGGCGGTGCGGCGCAGGCGGTTGTAGGCCGACTGCAGCTGCACCGAGTCCTCGGCGTGCCACCAGACCATCACGTCGGCGTCGGCGCGCAGGCCCGAGACGTCGTAGACGCCGCGCACCGTCACGTCCTCGCTCGCGAGGGTGGCGAAGAGCGCCTCGACCTCGGCCGCCTCCGCGGCACGGTCAGCGCTGGCCCCCAGGACGTCACGGAGCTTGAACACCGACCACATGGTGTAGCGGATGGTGTCGTTCAGCTCGTTGATGCGGGCGGCGTTGCTCTGCGGGGCATCGGTCATGTGGACAGTCTAGGAGCCGCACGGCAAGGGGTCGGGCGCCCGAACGCCCGACCCCTCCGCTGCAAACGGTTCGCTGGCGTCACATGGCGCGGAAGCCGCTCACCGCCAGGAGCACGCCGAAGAGCACGAACAGGGCGGCGGCGCCGTACCGCACGACCTTCTCCGGCAACTTCTTGCCGAGCACCGCACCCACCACGATGGCCAGGGCGTCCGCGGCGACCATGCCGACGGTGGAGCCCAGCCAGGTGCCGGCGGACGCAGCGAAGCTCTCGTCCCGCGCGGCCAGGGTGATGGTGGCCAGCATGGTCTTGTCGCCGAGCTCGGCGAGGAAGAAGAAGAGGCCGACCACCAGCATCGGCGCGAACGCCTTGGCGCCCAGCGCCTTGTCCCGCTCCTCGTCGGTGAGCTCGTCGCCGCGCAGGGTCCACAGGGCGAAGAACACGAAGGCCAGGCCGGCGACGAGCTCGATCGTCGGCTGGTACGACTCGAACGCGTCCCCGATGGCGTAGCCGATGCCGACGGAGGCCAGGTGCACCACCGCGGTGGCTGCGGTCAGGCCCAGGATGACGTCGCGGATCTTGTACCGCGTGGCGAACGCCATCGCCATGAGCTGGCTCTTGTCGCCCAGCTCGGCGACGAAGATGATGCCGGCACCCACGAGGGTGCTGAGCAGGAAAGCGGACACGGAGTGTTCCTCTCAGAGGCGCCGTTCCGGCCGCAGGGGCTCCTCGGGGGACGCACCTTCGACCGGACGCCGCCCCATGTGATGGGTGGGTCAACTGGTCGAAAGTCTCGTCCGCCTGACCGTCGGGCTCTCGCCGTGACGCCGGGCCTGCCGTGCCGGACACCCGAGGGCGTCAGTATGTCGACACGACTGTTGGGGACTACTCCCTTTCGCCCGGAAGGGTACCAACAGCCCCGTTCCCCGCCAGCATCGACGCCCCCAGCAGGTCCCGGACCGCCCGGTCGGCCGAGGCCAGGACTGCCGGGATGCCGACCCCGTCGTACGCGGCGCCGGCCACCGACACACCGGCAGGAAGCGCCCCCCGGATCCGAGCCACCCGCTCGAGGTGCCCCAGGACGTACTGCGGCAACCCGTGGCGCCAGCGCTGCACGTGCACGTCCACCGGGTCGAGCCGCACACCGGTGGCCTCTGCCAGGTCCTCCAGCGAGACGCGGACCAGCTCGGCGTCCTCGACGTCGAGCGCCCCGGCCTCGCCGTGGCGTCCGATCGAGGTGCGCAGGAGCGTGACACCGCGCGCGTCGCCTGCCTCCTTGACCCACCCCCACTTGGCGAACGAGAAGGTGGAGGCCTTGATCCGCCGGTGCTCCACCGGCGGCACCAGGAAGCCCGAGGAGCCGATGGCAGCCAGACCAGCGGCCTGCTCGCTCGGCACGGCCAGGGTGACCACCGCCATGGCCGCGTACCCGACCCCGGAGAGCTCGCGCGCCGCCGCGGGGGCGTGCGGCGCCAACAGGTCGGCCTGCACCGGCGCCGGCGGTGCTCAACTGTCTTATCTATGCCTGTGCCATTTCCTGCTGTGCGGCTTTCGGCTGGGTTGGCGCGACCGGGAACATTCCATCGGGGATGCTTTACAAGCAGCTGGCGCTGTGGGTGGTTCCTGTCCATTTCCTCATGTGCCACAACAGCTATTACAAGAACGTCGAGGCCGATCGGGCGGCCGGTGTGCGAACGCTTCAGACGATTTGTCCGACGGCTGCGGCGGCCTTGTCGGTTGTTCTGATGATCATCCCCCTTGTCGCTTTGAAACTTGTCGCCCGCTGGCAAGGATGGTCTGGGATGCCATGGTTGGCGCTCAGTCTGATTGTCGGGTTGCTGTCTGGGTTGTTTCTGCTCGCGCT
>JAZQNT010000107.1:0-3405 GCA_045627505.1 Nocardioides sp. | reverse complement strand
AGTTTTAATGGGGATTACCGATTTGACAATTTCTCGTCAGATTAAACGTATTACAAGGGTTCGTGACTCATTGAATGATATTAGTCGTGGTGCTGCAGATTTAACAAAACGAATTGATCTTCATTCACGAGATGAGATTGGTCAACTCGTAACAGCAAGTAATGCCGTGATGGATAATTTCCAAAACATTATGTTAGAGCTAAGGGAACGTTCATCAATCATTCACCAATCAACGAATGACATTCAAAACTATGCAACACAAACGAAAATATCGTCAAATGAAATTCAAGTAGACGCAGCAAGCGTAGCATTAGATGCAAAAAATCAGCTGAAAAACATTGAAGAGAGTGCTTTTGCAATGGAAGAACTTGCTCGTGGTATTCAGCATATAACAGAGTCAATTGTAGAAATTTCAAACATTTCTAATGATACAGAAAAGAGCGCCATATCAGGTGTTGAGATTGTAGAAAACTTACTAAAAGAACTATCAAATCTACATGATAAAACAGAGAAATCGGTGGAACGTACGGAAGCATTAGTCAAGCTATCGGATATGATAGGTGAGTTTACAAATGTCATTACTGGCATTTCAGATCAGACGAACTTACTAGCACTGAATGCATCGATTGAAGCAGCTCGTGCTGGTGAATCTGGTAAAGGTTTTGCGGTAGTAGCAGAGGAAGTTCGTAAACTCGCTGAAGAGTCAAAAGTGGCAGCAGATCGTATTTCAACCGTTGTTTCAGATGTTCAGCATGAAACAGTCCAAATCGTCGGCGCCATTACATCGACATCGCAAGTATTAGAAGCAGGACGTTTAATAGCCAATAAAGCGCAAACATCATTCCATGAAATTGCTGAAGGCATTAAAGTTATTTCAGACCAAGTTGATAATGTTTCAAGTGCATCAGAACAAATGACTGCAAGTACAGAAGAAATTACTGCTTCGTTCGAGGACGTGGCATTAGTATCAAAACAAACGACAAACCGCATTGATGGTGTTGCTAATCATGCAAACGATCAATCGGAAAGCATGAATCAAATGGCAAAATCAGTTGACTCGTTATTCAATATTTCAAACGAACTGCAAGAAACTACAGGTCGCTATAAATTGTAAAAAGGAGAAGTTCGCACTGCTCAGGGAGCGCTTCGGGCACACCATGACGTACCACCACGCCGACTCACCGGGCCTGGACCCGGCTGCGTGGCGTCGGGGCAAGGAGCTCTTCGCCGAGCACCTGGTCGAACCGCAGCGTGTGGGCCCGGCCGCTGCGACCGACGGGCGCGCCCGGGTGGCCGAGGTGGCCGGTGTCTGAGCAGGTCCTCCCCCACCCCAGCGCAGGATCCTCCCCCCTGGGCCGACCGCTCGAGGGGGTGCGCGTGGTCGAGCTCGCCCACGTGGCGGCGGGCCCGTTCGCGGGAATGCTGCTGGCCGACCTGGGTGCCGACGTCGTCAAGGTCGAACCGCCCACCGGCGACCAGATGCGCGCCTGGCCCCCGTTCGCCACCTCGCCCGACGGTGCGGAGCGCTTCAGCCACAACTTCGCCTCCGTCAACCGCAACAAGCGGTCGGTGGTGGCCGACCTCAAGGATCCGGACGACCTCGAGCACGCCCGACGGCTGGTCGCGGCCGCCGACGTGGTCGTGGAGAACTACCGCCCGGGCGTCCTCGACCGGCTCGGACTGGGCTACCACGACGTGACCCCCGGGCACCGCGGGCTCGTCTACTGCTCGGTCTCGGGCTACGGCCTGAGCAGCCCCTACGTGGACGCCGGCGCCTACGACGTGGTCATCCAGGGCATGTCCGGGCTGATGAGCGTCACCGGTGAGCACGACGGACGACCGGTGAAGTCGGGCGTGCCGGTGGGCGACTTCACCGCCGGGCTCTACGCCGCCTACACCGTGGCTGCGCTGCTCCCGCAGGTCCGCGACAGCGGACGTTCGGTACGGGTCGACGTCCCGATGCTGGACTGCCTGCTGGGTGTCTCCGCGCTCCAGACCAGCGAGTTCTGGGGGTCGGGACGCGAACCCCAGCGCCTGGGCACCGCGCACCCGCGCAACGCTCCCTACCAGGGGTTCTCGGCCGCGGACGGCGACTTCACCGTGGCCGCGGGCAACGAGAAGCTGTGGCGGGCGGTCACCGAGGTGGTCGGGTTGCCGGAGCTGGCGGCCGACCCCCGCTTCGCCACGCAGCTGGACCGGGTGGCGAACCAGCACGACCTGGAGGCGCTGCTGGCCGTGCAGTTCGTCCGGGAGAAGCGTGAGCACTGGATCACCGAGCTCCGGGCGCGTGGCGTGCCGTGCGGCCCGGTCAACACCTTCGGCGAGATCCTGGCCGACCCACACGTGAGCGCCACCGGCCTGGTGCAGGAACTGGACGTCCCGGTCGCGGGCCCCACCCCGGTGGTGGTGCACCCGGTCCGGATCGCCGGGCTGGGGCCCCGGCTGGATCGGGCGGCCCCGGTGCTGGGCGCCGACACCGACGACGTGCTGGCCGCCTGGGAAGCCCGATGACGGCCCGGCGCACAGGCGTCTCGAGGCGCGAGCTCACCCGACTCGGGGGCCGGGCCACGGTCTGGGAGCTGCGCCTGGACCGACCGGAGAAGGCCAACGCACTCTCCCCCGAGGTGGTCGAGACCCTGCACGTGCTGCTCGCCGAGGCCGCGGTGTCGCTGCCGGACGCAGTGCTGCTGCGCGGCAACGCCCGGCACTTCGCCGCCGGGCTCGACCTGGATGGCCTCCAACACGAGACCGACGCAACGCTGGGCACCCGGCTGCTGCGGATCGGAGTGCTGCTCGAGCGTCTGCTGACGCTGCCCGTCCTCACCGTCGCCCTGGTCGAGGGGACGGCGGTGGGTGCGGGCGCCGACCTCGCGCTGGCCTGCGACCACCGGATCGGCGGCCCCCGGGCTTCGTTCCGCTTCCCCGGTTCCGGGTTCGGCGCGGTCCTCGGCACCGATCGACTCGCCACCGTCGGAGGTCCGCACGTGGCGCTCGACGCGGGACGTCACCGGGACGCCCGCGCCGCGCTCGCCGACGGGCTGCTGACGCGTCTGGTGGAGACCGTGGTGGAGACCGTGACTCCCGGGCACCCCGAAACCGTCGCCGACGCGAGGGACCCCCTCGACGCCGCCCTCGACGAGCTGCTCGAGGTGTGGACGCGCACCGACCGCGGTGCCCGTCGGGGCCTGCTCGCCCAGGCACGGGGGCACGACGCGGATGCCGCCCTGGCGGCCCTGGCGCGCTCCGTGGCCGAGCCGGGGCTGCGGGACCGGGTGGCCGCGCACGCCGCCTCGACGGCCACGGCCCGCGTCACCCGCCCCGGTCCCGGCCGGCCCAATCCGGCCAGCCTGACCCCGCCCGAACTGACCCCGCCCGAACTGACCCGCCCCAGCAACGACGTCCGGC
>JAZQNT010000106.1:0-13243 GCA_045627505.1 Nocardioides sp. | reverse complement strand
CCCAGAACGACATGGCTTCGATCCGCCTTCCCGCCCGTCCGCCACTGCGTCGGCGGGCAGCAGACCGTCGGCAGACGGCTGGCGCTCGGGCACGGCGAACAGCGGGGAGTCCTTGAGGCCACGGCTGGCCATCATCCGGGCCAGGTGGGTGGCCACGGTCTCCATCGCGTCGGCGGGGGTGCGGTCGAGCACGATCGCCACCGCGGCGGAGCGTTCGGCGGCCTGGCGCAAGAACACCCACGGCACCTGGTCGGCGTAGCGGGCGGCGGAGGTGACGAAGAGCCAGAGGTCTGCGGCGGCCAACAGCTGGGCCGCGAGCAGCCGGTTGGCCTCCTCGACGGAGTCGATGTCAGGGGCGTCCAGGACGGCCAGACCCTGCGGGACGTTGGCCGAGGCCACCAGCTGCAGGGCATGGGGGTCGTCGGTGGCGCGGGCCACCCGCTTGAGCTCGGGCAACAGCCGGTCCTGGCCGAACCAGTGCGCGTCGTCGGGGTGGTGCACCAGGACAGGGCTGCGCGTCGTGGGTCGGAGCACTCCGGGAGTGGTGACCTTCTCGCCCACCAGGGAGTTGACCAGTGTGGACTTCCCGGCGCCCGTGGACCCGCCGACCACGGCCAGCATCGGGGCCTCGATCGTCATCAGCCGCGGGATCACGTAGTCCTCGAGCTGGCTGACCGTCTCGTCGCGGGCCCGTCGGCGCTCGAGGACGCCGGGCAGCTCGAGGGCGAGGTCAGCCCCCTGCAGCGCGCCGCGCAACTGCACCAGCGCGGTGAGCATCTGGGTGCCTTCGGCCGACACCTCGAGGCCACCGGACCCGCCGGCTGACTCGTCAGGGAGCGTGTTCATCGAGTGGGGACCACCTGTCCGGGGAAGGAGATGAGGGGACGGACGGCGTTGAGCCGTACCACGAAGGACTGTCCGCGAGTGGCGAAGTCCGGTGGTGGCGTACCCCGAAGATATCTGTGATGGAGGAATCCGAGTTCAACGGCCGCCTGCTGGTACTCCTCCATCGCCCGCAGCGCGGCCCGACCTCCCATGCGCTCGGCGTGGATGCGGGCCACTCGACGAGCGCGGAGGTCGACGATCCAGCCGATGTCGGTGGCGGGGAGCAGCCCCCGACCCGCAGCGTCGGAGAGCGCGGCGGTCAGGACCTGCCGCTCGGAGCTGCGCAGCCACACCGCGAACCCGACGGTGACCATCAACAGGGGCGCCATCAGGACCAGGTAGACGATGACGAAGCCGCTACCGTCGGCAAAGGCCACCGACCCGTTCCACAGCCCGTGGACCAGCACTGCCGCGCAGTAGCCCAGGAACGGCGCGAGCACCCGTCCCCACCGCGACCGGGCACCCACGGCAAGACCCACACCGACGCCGATCGCCGCGGTGAAGAGCGGGTGGGCGAACGGGCTGGCGATGCAGCGCACCACGAAGGTCCAGGTGACCGCGACGGAGGAGCTCTCCCCCAGCAGTTCCGCGTCGATGCCGACGCCGGAGAGGTAGAGGATGTTCTCGGTGAACGCGAACCCGATGCCCACCATGCCGGCGTACACGACACCGTCGAGCACGCCGTCCAGCTCGGCGCGGCGCCACCAGAGCAGCAGCAGGAGGAAGAACCCCTTGGTCGCCTCCTCGGTCACCGGGGCGACGACCGCGAGCTGGGTCATCTCCGAGAGCCCCTGGGAGAGCAGCAGCTGGGGCACCAGGGCCAGGGAGGTGGCGACGCAGGCCCCCCACGCCACTGCGGAGGCGAGCAGACGTCGGGGCTCCGGCTCGTAACGGTCGAGCCAGAGGAAGCACCCCACCAGCGGACCGACGGGCAACAGCGCGAGCAACGTGGCCAACGCCACTTCCGCGGGGGCGTCCATCAGGACCAGGAGTGCCGCGACGACCAGCCCACCGCACAGGCAGAGGACCGTCACCACAAGGGTGAAGAGGGCGCTCTCACGCCTGCGTCCGGTGCCTGCAGCGATCATGCGGCGAAGCCTAGTGGGAGGGTGTAGGCGCGACCACGATCCCCGCAGTGATCGCTGTCGTGATCCCCGTCATGACGCTGGTCGGGCGCCGGCAGCATTCGAGGTCTCAGCCGGACACCCGGAGGACGCGTACAGTCGAGGCCGTGAACGAGCAGGAGCAGAGCGCCACCGACCTCGCCGACGCCGCCTCGGACGCCGCCTCGGACGCCACCGCGGGCGGGATCGCACCGCCGCCCACCGAGGCCACCTCGGAGACTCCGGAGCACGGCACCCAGTCACACGACCCAGCCGTGCCGGCGGCGTACGCCGCCTTCATGCGCACCGGGTGGGCCGACCGGGACGCCGACCTGCCCCGGCACCCCGTGGCCGCCCTGGCTGCCCGCCGCCGGGCGACGCTGGCCGCCGCGTTCCCCGGGGAACGGCTCGTCCTGCCCTCCGGCACCTACAAACCGCGGGCCAACGACACCGACTACCGGTTCCGTCCGGACACCGCACACACGCATCTGAGCGGCAACCAGTCCTCCGACGCCGCCCTGGTGATCGAGCCGGACGGCTCAGCAGTGCTCTACGCCCGCCCCCGCTCGGGACGCGACTCCGACGAGTTCTTCCGGGACCGTCAGTACGGCGCCCTCTGGGCCGGCGAGCGGGCCTCGGTGCGTGAGCTCTCCTCCTCCCTCGACCTCGAGGTGCGCCACCTCTCCGAGCTGCCGGCGGCGCTCGACTCCGGCACGGGCCGGGGCACCCCGACCCGGGTGCACCGCGGCGTCTCCGCCGAGGTGGACGTCCTGCTACCGCTGAGCGACCCCGAGTCGGCCGCGCAGGATGCCGAGCTGGCCCGGGTCGCCTCCGAGCTGCGCCTGGTGAAGGACGAGTGGGAGGTGGCCCAGCTGCGCAACGCCTGCGACGTGACCGTGCTGGGCTTCGAGGACTCGGTCCGCGAGTGGGACCGGGTGCTCGAGTTCGGTGAGCGCTGGATCGAGGGCACCTTCTTCCGTCGCGCCCGGGCCATGGGCAACGACATCGGCTACGACTCGATCGTGGGCGGCGGCTCCCACGCCACGACGCTGCACTGGATCGACAACACCGGCCCGATCACCCCGGGCGAGCTGGTGCTCCTGGACATGGGCGTGGAGAACACCAACCTCTACACCGCCGACGTGACCCGGACCCTGCCCGTCTCCGGCGCCTGGACCCCGCTGCAGCGCGAGCTCTACACGCTGGTGCTCACCGCCCAGCAGGCCGGGATCGACGCCGTGCGTCCCGGAGCCGCCTACCTGGCGGCGCACCGGGCCGCGATGAACGTGCTCGCGCACGGGCTCGAGGACATGGGCCTGCTCCCGGTCAGCGCCGAGGAGGCACTCGACCCCGGTTCGCGCGTCTACGCGCGGTGGACGCTGCACGGGACCTCGCACATGCTCGGCATGGACGTCCACGACTGCGCCAAGGCGGCCCCGTCGGCCTACACCGACGCCGAGCTGGTCGAGGGCATGGTGCTGACCGTCGAGCCCGGGCTCTACTTCCAGTCCGACGACCTGCTGGTGCCCGAGGAGCTGCGCGGCATCGGCATCCGGATCGAGGACGACATCCTGGTCACCGCGGAGGGGAACGAGAACCTCTCGGCGGCGCTGCCGCGTAACCCCGACGCGATCGAGGCGTGGATGGGAGCGCTGCGTCCTTGACCGACGTGATCCCGGCCCGGTCGTTGGAGTGCGCCCACTTCGACGCGGGACGCTGCCGCTCCTGCGCCTGGCTGCCCGTCCCGCGCGCCACCCAGGTGGCCCAGAAGGAGCAGCGTCTGCGTGACCTGCTCGCCCCGTTCGGCGTCCGGGAGTGGCTGCCGGCCTTCGCCGGGGCCGGGGCCGGCTTCCGCAACAAGGCCAAGATGGTGGTCTCGGGCACCGTCGAAAAGCCGGTCCTGGGGATCCTCACCCCCGCCGGCGAGGGCGTCGACCTGCGCGACTGCGGCCTGCACACCCCCGGGCTGCAGGCGGCGTTGCCGCGCCTGGCCGACTTCGTGACCCTCGCCCGACTGGTGCCCTACGACGTCACCACGCGCCGTGGGGAGCTGAAGCACCTGCTGGTCACCGAGGCGCCGGACGGATCCCTGATGGTGCGCTTCGTGCTCCGCTCCACCGAGTCACTGCTGCGCATCCGCAAGCACGTGGACGAGCTGACGCGGTGGTTGCCCCTGGTCCGGGTGGTCTCGGCCAACATCCAGCCCGAGCACAAGGCGGTCCTGGAGGGGCCGGTCGAGGAGCTCGTCCTGGGCGAGACGCTGACGATGGAGCTGGACGGCGTCGCCCTGCACCTGCGGCCGCAGTCGTTCTTCCAGACCAACACCGAGGTGGCCGCCGCGCTCTACCGCGAGGCGGTGGCCTGGACCGACGAGCTCGTCGACCTGGCACCGGACGCGCGCGTGTGGGACCTGTACTGCGGGGTGGGCGGCTTCGCCCTGCACCTGGCCCACGCCGCCCCCGGCCGTCGGGTGAGCGGGGTCGAGGTGAGCGCGCAAGCGGTGGAGAGCGCACGGCGCACGACGCAGGACCTGAGGCTGGAGCAGGCCGAGTTCATGACCGCCGACGCGACGTCCTGGGCGCTGGAGCACTCCGGACGCGGGAGCGACTCCCCCGACCTGGTGCCCGACCTGGTGGTGGTGAACCCGCCCCGGCGTGGCATCGGCCCCGACCTGGCCGGCTGGCTGGAGGCGTCCGACGTCGGGCACGTCCTCTACTCCTCCTGCAACGCCGAGTCCTTGGCCAAGGACCTGGCCACCATGCCGTCACTGCGTCCGGTCCGGGCCAGGGTGCTGGACATGTTCCCGCACACCTCGCACTTCGAGGTGCTGGTGCTGCTCAGCCGTCACCACCGCCCCTGACCGGTCCGCCTGCGGACAGCGGGCGAGCATGAGCGAACCCCCGCGTCGACAGGTGACGCGGGGGTTCGCCGCTTGGGAGCGGACCCTCGCACTGACAGGTAGGCGAGAGCCCGCGGTCGTGGGGTCAGACGTCGTTGTCGCGTCTGACGAAGAAGGACAGTCCCGGACCCGAGCCGGGGCCCGAGGAACCATCGGGAGGGGTCTCCCGGTCCCGCTCGTGTTTGACGAAGAAGGAGCGTCCCGGCCCTGAGCCCGGCGCCGACGTGCGGTCCGGTCCGTGCTCACCGTGGCGATCACGTCGCAGGAAGTGGGAGAGCCCGCCGGCGCCCACGGGCGCCGCTGCCGGAGCCCCGTCGGGGAAGAGTGCCCTGCTCGTGCCCTCCACGAGCTTGGCCAGGTCGCAGACCGTGACCCGGGCCTCCACCCGGCTGGCGATTCGGGAGTTCTTCAGCACCACGGGCTTGATGAGGTATCCCCCGATGTCCTCGAGGTAGACCACCTCGGGCAGCGGATAGGAGCCGTCGTCGTCGAGGAAGCGTCGGGCACCGGGCCTGGCCAGGGCATCCTCGGACCGGACGCGGCTGGTGCGCCGCAGGTCCCAGGCGACGATCGCCAGCAGCAAGGCCGCCAGCATGCCCAGGGTCCCGAGCGGGAACACGGACATGCCGTGGGACTTCACGCCTCCCACCCCGCCGGCGAACTGCACCACCGCCTGCTGGGAGCCGAACGCGAGGGCCGCGACCTCCACCTCGATGTCGATCTGTCGTGCGGCGCCGGGCGGCACCATGAGGTCGACCTGGTGGGTACGGTCCACCTCCACCTTGTCCCGTCCGAAGGCGTACTCCAGGTCGGGCACCGCCGCTTCGGCGTCACCGCGGTTGGCCACCGTCACCGTCAGCGTCGCCGGGCCACCGATGCCCAGCAGGGTGCGCAGGGTCGAGTTCTCCCTGACCCGCACCTTCTCCACGCGCAGGTCCCCCGAGGCCTCCTCGACCTCGGGCAGCTCGCCCACCTCGTGCCCACGCAACGTGATCGGGACGTTGGCAGCCATGGCCGCGCCGGTGAAGGTGGACACGCGCACCACGCACGGGCACGGCCGGGGCGGCGGATCCGCCTTCAGGATGTGGGTGGCTCTTCCCTTGGCGTCGGTCAGCGCCGTGACCGCCGCGGGCAGGGCGCACGACGACGATCCGCCGATGGCGGCGTCACCGCAGAGCACGGCCTGCAGCTGTGCCCCAGGGGTCCACCCCCCGGTCACCACGGTGATCCGCTCGCCCTTCGTGGGGGACGAGGGGGTGACAGTGGCGGTGAACTCCTCGGGGGCGGGCGTCTCGACAGCCTGCGCCGCGCCCGGGAGGAGCGCCGAGAACAGGACCGAGACAAGGAGGACCCCCGCCAACCGCGCGCGCCGGGACCTCACACCGTCTCCTCGGCGACAATCTCGATCTTGGGCGCGTTCTCAGCCGCCTTGAGCTTGCGCTGCATGACGCCCGAACGCCGGAGCGCCAGGGCGACCAACGCGGCCAGCAGTAGCAGGCCACCCAGCAGACCGACCCAGGGAACCGCCCACACCGAGACGGTGACGGAGTCGACAAGGCCGTCCCCCGCGTCCACCTTCACGGTGACGTCGCTGCTGCCGATCCACGAGATGCCCGAGATCTTCTCGTTCACCCGGATCTTCTGCCCCGGGATCAGGTCCACCAGTTTCGGGATGTCGGCCACCTTCTTCTCCCCGAGTCCGTCGACGGTGATCGTGGTCTCCGGCGAGAGCCGCGCGTTTCCGGTGTTCTCCACCGTCCAGGAGACCTCCCCCTTGCCGCTGCCGCTCCAGGGCAGAGCACCACGGTCGTGGTCGACCCGGACGCCACTGACCTCGATGCCAGGACTGATCGTCCCGGAGACCCGGACGTAGGCGCGCGCACCCACCGCTCGCTGGATCCCGACGTCCACTGCGCCGGTCTCCTTCTGCGACTCCACGGCGACGTTCATCGCCACGACGCCGCCGACGTGGTCGCCCGGGGTCGCGTTCTTGGGGATCCGAATCTTCAGCGGGACGTCCACCTGGGTGCGTCCGTACACGGTGACGACCGACGCCGTCGGCTTCACCCAGGAGCCGAGTTCGACCTGCTTGTCGTCGTAGTTCTTCAAGGCGAAGAAGCCGCCCGCCTCCGTGTTGAAGCCGTCCGCGCCGAAGAGACGGAAACTGATCGGCTTCTTCGTCCAGTTCTGGATCCGTACGGAGTCGCGGATGACGTCGCCGGGCGCGCCCTCGAGGATGAAGTAGCTGCGGGGCGTGTTCGATCCTTCGGCCGGGGTCGGCTTCACGGACCAGGCGCCGTTTTCGGCAGCCTGTGCCCCGGGAACCCCGCCGGGCACCGTCAACGCACTGAGGGCGAACACGGCGACGAGGAGCGCCGCACGCGAGACGCGCCTGGGGTGGGACATCTGGATCTCCTGGGAGGGGCCGCGAGCATGCAGCGGGGCGGGAGGGGCGAGGGTTTCAGCACACCTGCTGAGCTGCCGCGTGAGCGGAGGCTCAGAACGTCTGCCGACTCCGGTGGGTCCGGGCGGACGCCGCGAGGGCGCCCGCCCGGACCGTTTCAGTGGTTCACCGACCTCACGAAAGGGTGAGGGTCAGGGTTCCGATGTAGCTGCCGGCGGCCTGGTTGGCGGGGACCGCCAGCTCCAGGTCGGCGTCAGCCGTGAAGGTGCCACCGGTGGTGCCGTCGGTGCCGTTGTTGGCCGAGGTGACCTGGCACAGCGCGAGCGGGGTTGCGCCGAAGTTGGCCGCGGGACCATCAGTGACGGTGTCGTCAGAGTTGGTGCCGGCGGCGCAGTCCGGGGTCCAGGTCAGGGCCGACGCCGGGATGGCGACCGGGCCGTTGAGGCCGGAGAACTGGCCGACGAGCGACCAGCCCAGGTTGCCGCCACGCTCGTCGCGGACGGTGACCTGCTTGAGCGCTCCGGTGGCCTCCTGGGCCGTTCCGTTGAGCGTGATGCCCGAGAGGGCGACGTCGCCAGCGGCCTTGGCCATCTTCAGGTCACCAGCGGTGACGTTGAGGGTGACCGTCTCCAGAACCTCGCAACTGCCGGTGGCGGCCAGGCCGACCTTCGCGGTGCAGGCGTCAGCCGAGTAGGCGAACGGAACCGAACCGGGGACCACGAAGGTGGCGGTGTTGCCCGGGGGCATGCGGTACGGGTGGATCGCGTTGATCGACGTGGTGCCGGCAGCCTGCACCGTGTAGGTGGTGCTGAAGGTGCCGGTGCCGTCCGCGTTGATGCTCTTGGCGGTGCCGTTGGCCGTGGAGGTCTGGCCCGCGCCCGAGTAGCTGTTGATGCTGATCGCGCCGCCGGTGTCCCAGTTGGAACCGGTCAGGGTGACGACGGTGCCGGCGCCACCTGCCGCGATGTTGGCCGTCAGGACCGGCGAGCCCATGAGGGTGATCGGGGCCTTGCCGGACTTGAAGCCGTCACCGCTGGTGATGACGAGCTCACGAGCGCCGCCCGGGGCCATCGCGCTGCCGGGGATGGTCAGCGTGCCGGAGCCCTCACCGCTGCCGTCGATCGCGACGGTGGTGGTGCCCGAGCAGACCGGGGTCGCGGCGGTGGTGCACAGGCTGGCCGTCGCGGTGGTGGAGCCGGTGAAGTCGGAGGCCTCGAAGGAGATCACGTCGCCGGCGCGGGCACGGCTCGTCGAGGTCTGGTTGCTGATCCCGGTGACGGTGGCCGTGGCGACCGCGGTCGCGCTGAACGCGGTCGAGATGTTCGTGGCGATCGGCGTGGCGTGCGGGTTGTCCGTCGGGGTGTTTCCGGTCTGGCCGCTGCAGACCACGCGCACGCCGGCGGTGGCGTCGAAGACCATCTTCTCGAAGACGATGTTGTTGGCGCCGGACTGGCCGATCGTGTAGCTGCCGTTGATGGTGGCACCCCCGGCAACCGCGGTCCCGATGGACAGCGGGTTGGTGACCGGCGGGAGCATGGTGCCGTTGACGGAGAAGTACCAGTACTGGGTGCCGGCCGCGGGCGCGAAGGACTTCATGCCCTTGTCGTAGGTCAGGGCGAAGGTGCGGGTGCCGCCCACCGCCGTGTCTCCTGCGCTGGTGAGCGTGTAGTCGGGCTTGACGTTCGTCGTGGCCTCGTCCGACCAGGCTCCGTTCGGGTCGCCCAGGTAGCCGCTGCCGGCCCCACCGGTCGACGCGATCGGCGTGTTGGCGTCCACGAAGAAGGACGAACATCCACCGCTGACCGCAGCGGCGTTCGCGGTGGTGCTGGTCATGGCCACCAGGCCCGACGCGACCACGGCGGTAGCGGCGAGCGCTCCCGCAATCTTGTTTCTGTTTCTCATCTACCCGTTCTCCTCGTCTTCGGGCAAGCCCTCCCGAAGAAATCGCGGGCGGGCCGGTGAGATGCAGAACCTGTCTCTGCAACACGCTCTCTGTTGCGTGCTGTGCCGAACACTCCTTTCACCCGGAAGTGTCGTCAATCGGAACTACAGGAAATTCTCAGAAAGATATGAAATATATGATTTCTGTTCCAGTGGGCGGAATGTTACTCACGTCACGTTCCGCCCACTGGAATCCGACATCTGTCTGACACATTTGGAACGCGGTCCGTGACACGCGTCCTACCCGCCAGTAGCATCGGCCGTCCCGCGACCCGAGGAGTGACCCCATGCCCACACTCACCAAGGACGGCGTCATCTGGACGCTCCGGCTCGACGAGGGCGAGAACCGGTTCACCCCGGCCTTCCTCGACTTCGCCCACGACGCCCTGGACGACATCGCCGCCAGCACCGAACCCACCGCACTGGTGACCGTGGGCACGGAGAAGTTCTTCTCCAACGGCCTGGACCTCGAGTGGGTGCTGGGCAACGTCGAGAAGCTCCCCCGCTACGTCGACCGGATCCACGCCTTGTTCGCCAAGGTGCTCACCCTCCCGGTGCCCACCGTGGCCGCGGTCAACGGCCACGCCTTCGGCGGCGGCGCGATGCTCGCCCTGGCCCACGACTTCCGCGTCATGCGCTCCGACCGCGGCTTCTTCTGCTTCCCCGAGGCCGACATCGACATCCCCTTCACCGAGGGCATGAACGCGCTGATCCAGGCCAAGCTGACACCCCAGGCGCAGGTCGCCAGCATGACCACCGGCCGCCGCTTCACCGGCCCGGAGGCGCAGGCCCTGGGCATCGTGGACGCCCTCGCCGAGGTCGATGACCTGCTCGCGTCCGCGACGGCCCTGGTGGAACCGTTGGCGGGCAAGAAGCGGAGCACGCTCGGCACCATCAAGCAGGTCATGTTCGCCCGCGCCACGAGGGCGTTGACCACCCCGCAGCCCGACGACCTCAAGCTCTGAGGACGCGGCCGACGCACCCGGCGTGAGAGTCCGCACACCCCGGGCTCTCCGGCCCCCCGCCGACGCCGTTCACTGACGGTCCCCCCGTAGAATCAGTGGACGTGAACGACACTCCGTGGATCGAGGCCCGCACCATCGACCAGGAGAACGCGAGGGAGACCTTCGCGCTCGCCGCCCGGCACGTCCTGGCGGACGCGGCCGCCGAGTACGGCACCGTGCTCTACCTCAACGACTTCGCGGCCAAGATCCAGGAACGCACCCGGATCCGCTACCGAGCAACCCCGAGCACCTGGGTCGGCGACGTGCTCTTCCGCGTCGCCAAGGAGTGCCGCCGCCGCGCGGAGCCGTTGCTGGGCGCCTTCGTGGTGAACTCCGACGGCTCGATGCCGGAGTGGTGGGCCGACACCGTCCAGGTGGTGCGCGGGGACATCGTCACGAACCCCAACCTCCACGCCGCCGAGGAGCGCCTGGAGTGCCACCGACGGCACGGAGCCGAGCTCCCCGCGGACGGCGGCACCCCCACCCTGCCCCTGCCGCAGCAGACGCGCAGCCGCTCGGCCAGGACCACATCGACCAGCACGTCGACCAGGACCACGTCCACCTCCAGCGCGTCGGCCAGTGCTGGGACCAGCACCGGGACCAGCACTGGGGCCAGCACTGGGCGCGCCACCGGGACCCGAACGGTCAAGCCGCCGAAGCCTGCACCCGAGGTGCGACTCACCCAGGCCGTGGAGAAGTTCTGCCCGTCCTGCTTCATGGTGCTGCCGGCCACCGGTTCGTGTGACAACTGCGACTGACCCGCTCTGCGGTCCGGCTGCCGATCGGACACCGACATCACATTTTCGCCCGCGGCCGTAAGCCCCGGCGGTGCCGCGTGACCTGCGTCTCGTAGGCTCGGGCGCGCCCGGAACTCTTCCGTGCGCCCCGACCCCCGCAGGAGGAACACGTGTCCTGGACCATCCACGGCGACGGCAAGAACGTCCGCCCCGGCGACGTCGTCAAGCCCGGGGAGCGCCTTTCCTGGCCGCGCACCATCGGCCTGGGTTCCCAGCACGTGGTCGCCATGTTCGGGGCGACCTTCCTGGTCCCGATCCTGACCGGATTCCCGCCGAGCACCACCCTGTTCTTCTCCGGTGTCGGCACCATCCTGTTCCTGCTCATCACCCGCAACCGGGTGCCCAGCTACCTCGGCTCGTCGTTCGCCTTCATCGCTCCGGTGATCGCGTCGACCCAGGGCACCGACTACTCGCGGGCCCTCTTCGGCATCGTCGTGACCGGCGCGGTCCTCGCCATGATCGGCCTCGTGGTGAACACGGTGGGCACGGCCTGGATCCACCGGCTGATGCCTCCGGCGGTGATGGGCGCCGTGGTCGCCCTGATCGGCTTCAACCTGGCCCAGTCCTCGTGGAACAACGTGATCGGCCTCGACGCCTCCCAGGCCTACCCGCCCGGCCAGAAGCCGGCCGACGACAACCACCTCCTCCTCGCGCTCGTCACCGTGGTCGCCATCGTGGTCATCGCCGCGCTCTTCCGCGGCCTCGTCGGGCGGATCGCCATCCTGGTGGGCTTCGTCATCGGCTACCTGACCGCCTTCCCCCTCGACGTCCTGGACTTCACGAAGGTCAAGGCTGCTGGCTGGATCGGCCTGCCCGACTTCACCACCCCGACCGTCGACTGGAGCATCCTCCCGATGTTCCTGCCCGTCGTCTTCGTCCTGGTCGCCGAGAACGTCGGGCACGTGCGTTCGGTGGCCCACCTCACCAAGGACGACACGATCAACGAGATGACCGGACGCACTCTCTTCGCCGACGGCGCCGCCACCGTGGTCGCCGGCCTCGGCGGTGGTTCGGCCACCACCACGTACGGCGAGAACATCGGCGTCATGTCGGCCACCCGGGTCTTCTCCACCGCTGCCTACTGGGTGGCCGCCGGGGTGGCCGTGCTGCTCGCCCTCTCACCCAAGTTCGGCGAACTGCTCTTCACCATCCCCGCCGGCGTGATCGGCGGCGCCACCCTGGTGCTCTACGGCGTGATCGGCCTGATCGGCGTGCGCATGTGGATCGACGCGCGCGTCGACTTCGGCAAGCAGAAGAACCTCTTCCCGGTGGCCGTCGGCCTGATCCTGGCGATGGGCATGGGCAACGACGTGGTCACCTTCGGCGACATCCAGCTGGGCGGCATCGCCCTCGGCACCGCCGCGGTCCTGGTGCTCTTCCACCTGATGAACGGCCTGGAGGCCGTGCGCGGGGAGGAGGAGTCGGCCGCCGCCGAGGTCACCCCCTGAGACCTGTACGACGTCCCGTCCGGTGCTCCGGACGGGACGTCGTCGCGTCCCGAGGAGGACCGTTCGTGGGCCGGGTCACTCCTCCCAGGACATCTTCAGCGGCGCGTACAGACGTTGGAGCACGAGGTCCCGGTCGCCGGTGTGCCCCAGCGCCCCCAGGTCGATCTCTTCTCCGTCCTCGAGGGTGATCCGCACCTTCTCGGTGAACCCCAGGAGCGCCACCCTGCTGATGGCATGACGCGCGAGCACGTGTTCGGGCCCCGCCGCCAGCACCGTCTCGCTGGTGAACGTCACCAACCGTTCACCGGTGAGGACCGCGACCCCGACCGGCCTGGCGCGCCCGGGCGTGCGTCGTCGTGCCAGGAGGAACACCGCCTCGACCACCTCGTCCGGCTCCAGCACCGAGACGACCAGGTGCCAGTGCTCCGCGGCGAACTCGGCGGCCCGGCGTCCCCACAGGATCCCGGGAGGCGGAGGCACGGCCGAGGAGGTCGGCGCCGCCCGGAGCGCGTCGGGCGCCCGGAGCGCGTCGGGCACAGGCGACTCGACGGGCTCCGCCAGCACTGCTGGAGCCTGCACCGAGGCCGCCGGAGGCTGCACCCAAGCCGCCGGAGGCTGCGGTCCGAGGTCGGAGATCCGAGCGAGGTCCTGCTCCACCTCCTCCCGCAGGGTGGCCGCGAGTTCGTCCGCCAGTGCCCCGACGCGCCCCAGAGCCCTCAGGGTCTGGTCCAGGTCGGGGTCGCCCAAGTCGGGGGCCAAGCG
>JAZQNT010000105.1:0-8234 GCA_045627505.1 Nocardioides sp. | reverse complement strand
ATTTTCGCCATCGCCTCAAGCGCAATGGCGTTGTCGACGGCCTTCATCGGCGTCTGCCCCCAGGTGAACGGCGCATGGCCCGCGACCAGCACGCCGGGGGACCGTCAAAAATAGCAGAACTGCCAAAGAAGACTATTCCAGGTCAGCTTTTTTAGTTCTGGGAGGTTTATGGGGCGTCCACGGTGCCGGCACCGTGCCGGTCCCGCGCAGGCCGCGACGGACAAGTCCGAGGCCTACTCCGACGTCTCGGGGGACGAGGACTGCTGGTCGGGCATGCCCGACTACCCGGCGGTGGAGTGCACGTTCGGGGACGAGGACTCCGACACCGAGGTGGTGCTCGTGGGCAACTCGCACGCCGGCCACTGGCTGCCCGCGGTGCAGGGGGTGGCCGAGGCCAGGGGGTGGCGGATCACCACGATGCTGGCCTCGCAGTGCGCCCTGGTCGACACGAACCTGCAGTTCGACTCGCAGGAGCGGATCGAGAACTGCCGAGCGTGGGGTGCGCGGACCGTCGACCGGATCGTGGAGCTGCGCCCCGACCTGGTGCTCGTGTCCAACCGGGTCTCGTTGCCGGCAGAGGGTCAGAGCCTCGAGGACAGCGTGGGCGCCTACACCGAGGGCTACACCTCGGTGTTCACCCAGCTGGCCGAGGCGAACGTGCCGGTCGCGGTCATCCGGGACACCCCGGCGCCCGGCGACGGTGGCGAGATCGCCTCGATCCCCGACTGCCTGGCCACCGAGGGCGAGCACAGCGACGCGTGCGACGGCCGACGGTCCGACTGGGTCAAGCCCGATCCCGACCCGGCCATCCCCGCGGTCCGGGCCGTGAAGGAGGCCCGTCCGCGCGCCGGCCTGGCGGTGATCGACCTGAACGACCACATCTGTGACGGGGACGTGTGCCCCGCCGTGGTGGGCGGCGTCGTCGTCTACTTCGACGCCTCGCACCTGACCGCCACCTACGGGCGGACCCTGGCCGGCCCGCTGGACGCGGCACTCGTCAGGGCTCGGCTGATGCCGCGCCCCTGAGGCTGCATCTGAGCCTGCCCTGACCCGGCTGCCCGGTGCCTCAGCGGCGACGGAACTTGAGTGGGGCCAGCACGGCGTGGGTGGCCACGTCGGCGGCCAGGGTGCCGGCCAGCAGTCGCAGCATGCCTCGCCGCCAGCCGCTGGTGCTGCGGGCGGCGGCCCACGCCGCGCTCGCGGCCAGTGACTCCGCGGCCACGGTCACCGCCACCCGGGACGGGGACGCGACCGCCTCCGCGTAGGCCCGGCCGTACGGCGTGCGGTTGCGGACCTCGTGCTCGGGTGCGTCGTAGTAGCGCCGGACGGAGTCGGCGATCATCCCGGCGATGCCCTGGACCTCCACCGTGGTGGCCTCCGGGCCGGGCACGCTGCGCTCCTCGGCCAGCTCGGCGGCGGACAGCGGCAGGCCGAGGGTGGCCAGCACGCGCGACGACCAGCGCTCGTCCATCGGCGACTGCAGGACGGTGGCCAACTCGTAGGGGTCGAGGTGGAAGAACGGCCGGGAGGTGCACAGCTGGTGCACCGCGGACCCGGGAACCAGGTGCGGGTTGAGCAGGCCGTCGACGAGGTCGATGGGCACCCCGATCGGGTCGAGGACCGGGATCAGGTCGTCGAAGCGGACGAGCCCGTACTCGACGGGCTGTCGGGGCTCGGCCACCACCGTGACGTACCGGCGCTCACCGCTGCGGCCCAGCGATGCTGCGGGGAGCTCGCTGCGCAGCCAGGGGTGGTGCTCCAGGAAGACGAAGTCGCGCTCGGCCAGGGCGACGGTCCAGCCGTCGTCGTGGGTCGCGGTGAGGCGTGCGTCGAGGCTGCGGGCCAGCAGCGGGAGCATGCTCTCGGGGGTGCGGGAGACGATCACCAGCGGGTGCTCGAGGACCCACTCGTCCTCCTCTGCCGCCTCGTCCACCGCCTCGTCCGCTGCCTCCTCCAGGGGCTCGCCGTCCTCAATGAACTCGGCGTCCTGCGCGGGGTGCTCCTCGGCGTCCTCGTCCTCAGGCGTGGTGGGCTCCGACGGATCGGCCCACACCTCGCCCACGGAGACCGAGACGTCCAGGTCGCGGGCCAGGCCCTCGGCGAGCTCCTGCAGGGTGACGCCGGGAATCGGACCCTCGGGGGTCTGGAGCGCCACCCGCTCGTGCTCGTCGTCGGTGACCAGCAGTCCGATGGTCGCGGCTTCGCCGACCGCCGGGGCCGACTCCGAGACCGCGGCGATCGCGGTGGAGCGCAGTCGGGCGGTCAGCGCGGCCAGGTTGACCGCCTCCTCCGCACGGGGGTGGACCCAGCCGTGGACGACCGTCCACGCGGGGGAGGAGACGTCGGCGAGGGGGGCGTCGTCGGTCATGGACCCAGCCTAGGACCCCGCGCGCAGGGCGGGCCCGTTCCCTCGGGCCGGCGGACAGTCACGACGGCCATGACGCCGGCCGACAGCCTCACCCGGAGACGTCGAGGCGCCGGTGGGGCCTCAGGTGTCGGGGTCGTCGGGCTGCTTGCGGTCGGGCTGCTCCGGGTCAGGCTGCTGCGGGCCGGCCTGCTCCGGGTCGGCGGGCTCGGGCGGACCGCTCCGTCCAGCGCCCGGACGTCGGAACGGACTGGTGAGGGCGGTGCGCAGCCCCGCCATCTCCACCCGTCGCGGGGCCCCGGGCACCGGGCGTCCCTCGGCCAGGTCGGCCAGGACGCCCGGCACGCCCAGCGTGCTCAGCACCCGGTTCCACCAGCCATCGTCGTCGGGGCTCTGCAATGCCCGGGCGATCGCCGCCGCGTCCAGGCCCGGAGGTCCGACGGCCACCAGCCGGGAGAGCTCGGAGTCGGGCGCCAGGTGGGGTGCGGCGAACCAGGTCAGGGCGCGGGACAGCGCCGCGGCCTCAACCGGCGGGAGGTCTGCGGCGTCGTCGGGGGACAGCGCGGCCAGCCACGGCTCACGGTGGGTCAGGAACACGTCGGGGAGGTGACCGGGATGGGTCAGGACCGTGACGCTGCGCGTGCCTCCCATCCGGGTGAGGGCCACCACCGGCAGTTCCGGGGTCGGGAACCTGTGCTCGTGCAACCGGGCGCCGGGCTCCGTGGGCCGGACCATCACGCAGGGCCCCTGCGGGGCGTCGACCTCCCAGACCTCCAGGGGCGAGCCGACGTGTCGGGCCAGCAGCGGCAGGGACTCCTCGGCCAACCGGCCCAGCAGCACGTCGCGGTGTGCCGCGGCCCGCGCGGCTTCCTCCTCGGTGTCGAGCGGCGAGCCGTAGGTGCGCTGCTCCTCACCGACGTCGATCGCGAGCATCACCGACCCCACCTCCACGGCGTGGCCGGTGCTCGCCACCAGCTCCTGGGCCAGGTCGGCGACCACCGGCCCGGGACGCAGTCGACCGTCGGCGAGGGTGACGGCTCGGTCGTCCGGGTCGGCGAGCACCACGAACTCGCGCGAGACCCCGGGGCCGGTCGGAGTGCCGTCGAGTGCCGCGAGCGCGGAGTGCCGCCCGAACACCGCCAGCACGCCGTCGGTGTCGACCTCGGCGTCGATCAGCGGGTGCAGCCACCCGTAGACCGGTTCGAGGACGGGAACCTCGGGGTACGGCTCGCCGGGCTCGGCGGAGGCGGCGGGCAGGGGACCGGGGACCGGGTCGGGCAGCGCCGCGGCCCCCACCGGCTCGTGGTCGCCGCCGGGCGTCCAGACGTCCCGGGCGGGCTGTGCGCTGGTGTCCGGATCGGCGGTGGCGTCCGGCTCGGGACTCGGGGCAGGCGTCTGTGACTCGTCTGACTCCTCGGAGTCGTCGGGGTCGCGCGGGATGGGGCCCTCCATGCCGCCGACCCTAGACTGGAACCATGACTCCCAGCCAGCGTCGATACATCATCCCGGTCCTGCTGGGCGCTCTGATCCTGGTCGCCGTGATCTCGGCGATCCTCAACTGAGGAACGACTGATGGCTGTTGAACCGCTGCTCCGCGCCCTGATGATGGTGCGCACCCACCTGCTCGACGCCGACGGCCTGGTCAAGGCCGTCGCCTCGGGCCGTCAGAAGGGCGCCGAGCCCGAGTGGAAGCGGGTGGAGTTCCGCTACGTCGACCTCAAGGCCGGGCGCCACCTGCAGGTGGTCCGCTACGACCAGACGCAGGCCCACACCTCGAACCACGCCGTCGGCGACGAGGCCCGCACCGTGGTCGACGAGCTGCTGGACCTCCCCTTCGGCAACTTCCACGTCGAGACCACCACGCAGCAGGTCCAGGTGCGGGTCACCAAGAAGGCCGAGGCGATGGTGTCGGTGACCGAGCGCGTCGAGGCGGTCGAGCCCGAGCGGGGGCACGACCAGCCCAAGGAGCGCCTGCTGGCCGAGGACGACCCGGTGCTCATCGCGGTGGGCATCTCCACCGCCGAGGGCAAGGTGAAGCCGACCCGGCAGGACAAGTACCGCCAGGTGGAGGAGTTCCTGCGCCTGCTCGACTCCTCGATCACCGAGGCGATCAAGAAGAAGGCGCTGCGCCAGCCGTCCCAGGCCGACCCGCTGCGGATCGTGGACCTCGGCTGCGGCAACGCCTACCTGACCTTCGCCGCCCAGCGCTACCTCACCCACGTCCGCAAGCTGCCGGTGCACGTCACCGGCGTGGACGTGAAGCAGCAGTCGGCCGACCACAACACCAAGGTTGCCGCCGAGCTCGGCATCGACGCCGACTTCGTGGTGGGCACCATCGCCGAGGCCCAGCTGCCGCAGGCGCCCGACGTGGTGCTGGCGCTGCACGCCTGCGACACCGCCACCGACGAGGCGCTGCACCGAGCGGTGGAGTGGGAGGCCTCGCTGGTGCTGGCCGCTCCCTGCTGCCACCACGACATCTCCGCGCAGCTGCGCAAGGCCAGGACGCCGTCGCCGTACGCGGCGCTGACCCGTCACGGCATCCTGCGCGAACGCTTCGCCGACACGCTCACCGACGCCCTGCGCGCCTCGCTGATGCGCCTCGAGGGCTACAAGGTGGACGTGGTGGAGTTCGTCGAGTCGGCCCACACCCCGCGCAACACTCTGCTGCGTGCCACCCGCACGGGTGGCAAGGTGAAGGGTGGCGGTGTCCGCAAGGAGTACGAGGAGCTGGTGAGCACGTGGGGGATCAGCCCGAAGTTGGCCGAGCTGCTCGGCGAGCCGGTCGGTGGCGACGGTGAGGCGCTCCGCTCGGAGGACTGACCACGCGCGCCTGCGCGCGCTGGCCGTGACCGCGGTCCTGGCGGCGCCGTTCGTGCTGGGTGCCGTCGCCCAGGCGCGCCCCAGCCTTGCGAGCCAGCAGGCGGAGGTCGCCTTCCGGATCTCCGACCGTCAGATCGCGGAGTCATCGGGGCTGGTGGTGCTCCCCGTCGACGGCGAGGAGCTGGCCGTCACGGTCAACGACTCCGGCGACTCGGGTCGGGTCTTCACCATCGACCCGGCGACCGGTGACACCGTCGGGATCACCACCTTCAGCCCCGAGCCGCGCGACGTCGAGGCGCTCGCCCCGGCCGGTGACGGCCACGTGTGGGTGGCCGACATCGGCGACAACCTGAAGGCGCGTGACTCGATCCGTGTCACCCGGGTCCCGGTGGGCCGGGGAGACCGGGACGCCGGGAGAGCGGAGTCCTACGAGCTCACCTACCCCGACGGGCCCCGGGACGCGGAGGCGCTGGTGGCGCACCCCGGCACCGGGCGGCTGTACGTGATCACCAAGCGGGTGCTCGGCGGCACCCTCCACGTGGCTCCCGAGACGCTGGACGCCGACGCGCCCAACCTCCTGGAGAAGGTGGGGAACGCACCCAGCCTGGTCACCGACGCCGCCTTTGCGCCCAGCGGCGACCTGGTGG
This sequence comes from Nocardioides sp., assembly GCA_045627505.1. Classification (GTDB taxonomy): domain Bacteria; phylum Actinomycetota; class Actinomycetes; order Propionibacteriales; family Nocardioidaceae; genus Nocardioides. The sequence continues at coordinate 2,402 of JAZQNT010000105.1, read as the reverse complement.
TCATGCGCAGCTACGGCCACGCCTGGGTGAAGACCTTCCCCGACCTCGACGTGGTCGCGGACTTCCCCCTGCCGCAGCAGCCGCAGGGGGAGGGGGTGGCGATCGACGCTGCCGGTCACGTGCTGCTCTCCACCGAGGGTCTGGAGCGTCCGGTGCTGATCGCCCCGCTGCCGGTCGGGCTGCAGACCGAGCTGGCCGGCGGCAGCTTCTTCTGGCGGACCCTGTACCGCCACCTCGACGACTGACGCCCGTTGCCCTGACGCTCGTTGACGGCCTGCCGAGGTGGGGCGGGAATGGCGCAGGCCCCCGCCCGGCGAACCGGACGGGGGCCTGCGTGAGCCAGCGAGTGGCCCGGGTCAGCGTCAGCCGAGCTGTGCGACCACGTAGTCGACCGCCTGGGTCAGCTTCGCGACGTCGGAGGCGTCGATCGCCGGGTACATGGCGATGCGGAGCTGGTTGCGGCCGAGCTTGCGGTAGGGCTCGGTGTCGACGATGCCGTTGGCGCGCAGCACCTTGGCGACGACGGCGGCGTCGATGTTGTCGTCGAAGTCGATGGTGCCGATCACCAGCGAGCGGTGCTCGGGGTTGGCCACGTACGGGGTGGTGTACGCGGTCTTCTCGGCCCAGCCGTAGAGGACGTCGGAGGAGGCGGTGGTGCGGGCGACCATGCCGTCGAGGCCACCGTTGGCGTTCATCCAGTCGAGCTGCTCAGCCATCAGGAACAGGGTGGCGACCGACGGGGTGTTGTAGGTCTGGTTCTTCTTGGAGTTGTCGATCGCGGTCGGCAGGGAGAAGAACGGCGGGATGTAGCGGTCGGTCGCGGCGATCTCCTCGGCGCGGGCCAGCGCCTTGGGCGACATGATCGAGAACCAGATGCCACCGTCGGAGGCGAAGCACTTCTGCGGGGCGAAGTAGTAGGCGTCGACCTCGTTCAGGTCGACCGGGAGGCCACCGGCGCCGGAGGTGGCGTCGATCAGGACCAGGGCGTCGTCGTCGATGCCGGCGGGACGCACGACCGGAGCCATGACGGCGGTCGAGGTCTCGTTGTGGGCCCAGCCGTAGACGTCCACGCCCTCCTCGGCGACGGCCTCGGGACGCGAGCCCGGGTCGGAGGAGATGATGGTCGGCTCGGCCAGCCACGGGGCCTTCTTGACCGAGGAGCCGAACTTCGAGGAGAACTCACCGAAGGCGAGGTGCTGCGACTTGTTGCGGACCAGGCCGAAGGCGGCGATGTCCCAGAAGGCGGTGGCGCCACCGTTGCCGAGGACGACCTCGTAGCCCTCGGGCAGGTTGAAGAGCTCGGCCAGGCCGTCACGCACGCGGCCGACGGTGTTCTTGACCGGCGCCTGGCGGTGCGAGGTGCCCATCAGCTTGTCGCCGGTGGCGGCCAGGGCGTCGAGCGCGCTGGTGGAGATCTTCGAGGGGCCGGCGCCGAAGCGGCCGTCGACGGGCAGCAGGTCGGCGGGAATCTTGATGGAGGCAGCGTCGGTGGTCACCGGACGTCCTTTCGGTGTGTGGTCCTCGGTGGAGGTGGGGCCGCGTGGCAGTCGGACGACGCTGTCGGTGCCTTGTCAGTGGCCGCTCAGTGTCATCGAGTCTACGTTCGGCGTGCCCGCACGAATGAAACGATGATCCCATGACCACCCAGACAGAGCCGCTCCGGATCGTCCGAGTGCCACTCGAGCACCCGGACGCGCGCCAGTTGGTGGAGGAGGTGCAGGCCGAGTACGTGGAGATCTACGGTTCCCCCGACGAGGCTCCGATCGACGTCTCCGAGTTCGCGGAGGGTGCGGGCGCGTTCTGCGTCGGGTACCTGGACGTCCCCGGCGAGGGCCAGCGCCGCCCGGTGGGGACCGCCGCGTGGCGCTGGGTGCCGACGCCGGCATCGCTGGGCGGCGAGGAAGCGGGCCGGTCCGTGGAGGTGAAGCGGATGTACGTGCGCCGTGCGTTCCGCCGCACGGGCCTGGCCCGACAGCTGCTGGCGCACGTGGAGGAGGACGCCCGTGCCGCAGGAGCCACCTTCATCGTGCTCGAGACCGGCCCGAAGCAGGCGGGGGCGGTCGCGCTCTACCGGTCGGCCGGGTACGCACCGGTGCCCGACTTCGGCCACTACCTGCACCTGGGCGCTCACGCCTTCGGCAAGAGGGTGCGGTGATCGGGCCGGGCACGCATGTGGCTGCGCATGTGACTGGGCAACGTCAAATGTTTCCAAATGTGGCATTCGCGCTCACGATGTGAGATCGCCAGGGCCTTCGCTCGGGTAAGTCCAGCGAAATAGTGCAGAATCACCCGCATGAACACCCCCTCCCCGTCGCTCGAGCGCACGGAGACCGCATCTGCCGCTGTCGACGCCCACCCTGCCCCGGGGCTGCCCGGGGGCGTCCCTGCGGTCGCCGAGCGGC
>JAZQNT010000104.1:0-2912 GCA_045627505.1 Nocardioides sp. | reverse complement strand
CCGGACTCGCGGATCACCTTGACGGCCTCGGCCACGGACTCGGAGACACCTCCGGTCTCGTCGGAGACGGACGGGCTGATGCTGATGGCGACGATCATGCCTCGAGGGTAGTCAGCACCCCCGGCTCACGGCCTCCCTCCCCCGGCAACTCACGCAGCCCGGAAACGCAGAACCCCGTCCCACCTAGGTGGGACGGGGTTCCGTCAGGCTGCTCTCACAGCCCGCTCAGCGCTGGCGCTGGAATCAGCCCTTGAGCAGGTTGCGCAGCACGAACTGCATGATGCCGCCGTTGCGGTAGTAGTTCGCCTCTCCGGGGGTGTCGATGCGCACGACACCGTCGAAGGCGACGACCGAACCGTCGGCCTTGGTGGCGGTGACCTTGACGGTCTTGGGGATGCGACCCTCGTTGAGCTCGGTGATGCCCTCGAAGGAGAACACCTCCTCGCCGGTCAGGCCGAGCGAGTCAGCCGACTGACCAGCCGGGAACTGCAGCGGGATGACACCCATGCCGATGAGGTTGGAGCGGTGGATGCGCTCGTAGGACTCAGCGATGACGGCCTTGACGCCCAGCAGCGAGGTGCCCTTGGCAGCCCAGTCACGCGAGGAGCCGGAGCCGTACTCCTTGCCCGCCAGGACGACCAGCGGGGTGCCGGCAGCCTGGTAGTTGACCGACGCGTCGTACACGAAGGTGACGGGGGCGTCGGCAGCGTTCTCGGCCTGGGTGAAGTCGCGGGTGAAGCCACCCTCGGTGCCCGGAGCGATCTGGTTGCGCAGGCGGATGTTCGCGAAGGTGCCGCGGATCATGACCTCGTGGTTACCACGGCGCGAGCCGTAGGAGTTGAAGTCACGCTGCTCGACACCGTTGGCGGCCAGGTACTGACCAGCCGGGGAGTCCTTCTTGATCGCACCGGCCGGGGAGATGTGGTCGGTGGTGACCGAGTCGCCCAGCTTCAGCAGGACGCGGGCACCGGTGATGTCGGTGACCGGGGCCGGCTCCTGGGGCATGCCCTCGAAGTAGGGAGCCTTGCGGACGTAGGTCGACTTCTCGTCCCACTCGAAGACGTTGCCCGACGGGGTCGGGAGCGAGCGCCAGCGCTCGTCGCCGGCGAAGACGTCCTTGTAGGACTCGCCGAACATCTCCTTGTTGATGGCGCCGTGGATGGTCTCCTCGACCTCGGCCGGGGACGGCCAGATGTCCTTGAGGAAGACGTCGTTGCCGTCGGCGTCCTGACCCAGGGCGTCGTTGAACAGGTCGACGTTCATGTTGCCGGCGATCGAGTAGGCCACGACCAGCGGCGGGGACGCCAGGTAGTTCATCTTGATGTCGGGGCTGATGCGACCCTCGAAGTTGCGGTTGCCGGAGAGCACCGAGACGACGGCCATGTCGTTCTCGTTCACCGCGGCGGAGACCTCGGGGATGAGCGGACCGGAGTTACCGATGCAGGTGACGCAGCCGTAACCGACCAGGTTGAAGCCCAGCTTGTCGAGGTAGGGGGTCAGGCCCGCCTTGTCGTAGTAGTCCGAGACGACCTGCGAACCGGGAGCCAGGGTGGTCTTGACCCACGGCTTGCGGGTCAGGCCCTTCTCGACGGCCTTCTTCGCCAGCAGCGCGGCGCCGATCATGACCGACGGGTTCGAGGTGTTGGTGCAGGAGGTGAGCGGGGCGATGGTGACCGCGCCGTTCTCCAGCTCGAACGAGGTGCCGTCCGCGAGGGTCACGGGGACCTTGGCGTTGACGTCCTTGGCGTAGTTCTTGACGTCCTCGGCGAAGTGGCCCGACGCCTTGGTGACCTCGATGCGGTCCTGGGGACGCTTCGGGCCGGCGATGGACGGAACCACGGTGGAGAGGTCGAGCTCGAGGTACTCGGAGTAGCGCGGCTCGGCGGCCGGGTCCAGCCAGAGGCCCTGCTGCTTGGCGTAAGCCTCGACGAGCGCGATCTGCTCCTCGGAGCGACCGGTGAGGCGCAGGTAGTTGGTGGTCTCCTCGTCGATCGGGAACACCGCGATGGTGGAACCGAACTCGGGCGACATGTTGCCGATGGTGGCGCGGTTGGCCAGCGGGAGGGCGGAGACGCCGGGGCCGTAGAACTCGACGAACTTGCCGACGACGCCGTGCTTGCGGACCATCTCGGTGATGGTGAGCACGAGGTCGGTGGCGGTGGAGCCCTCGGGCAGCGAGCCGTTGAGCTTGAAGCCCACGACGCGCGGGATCAGCATGGAGACCGGCTGGCCGAGCATGGCGGCCTCGGCCTCGATGCCACCCACGCCCCAGCCGACGACACCGATGCCGTTGACCATGGTGGTGTGGGAGTCGGTGCCGACGCAGGTGTCGGGGTAGGCCTGCAGCTCGCCCTCGACCTCACGGGTGAAGACGGTGCGGGCCAGGTGCTCGATGTTCACCTGGTGCACGATGCCGGTGCCCGGCGGGACGACCTTGAAGTCGTCGAAGGCGCCCTGGCCCCAGCGCAGGAACTGGTAGCGCTCGCGGTTGCGCTCGTACTCGATCTCGACGTTGCGCTCCAGCGCGTTCTCGCTGCCGAACAGATCGGCGATCACGGAGTGGTCGATGACCATCTCGGCCGGCGCGAGCGGGTTGATCTTGGCCGGGTCGCCACCCAGGTCGGCCATCGCCTCACGCATGGTGGCGAGGTCGACGACGCAGGGCACGCCGGTGAAGTCCTGCATGATCACGCGGGCAGGCGTGAACTGGATCTCCTTGTCGGGCTCGGCGCCGGCGTCCCAGCCGGCGAGCGCGCGGATGTCGTCCGCAGTGATGTTGGCACCGTCTTCGGTGCGAAGCAGGTTCTCGAGGACAATTGGAAAAATGAAGACAATTTCATTGATTCACTTCAAACTATTCAAGCTGAAAAAGCAAATGCAAAATTCTTTGATACTCTTTTGCGTTCTTTCAA
>JAZQNT010000103.1:0-2984 GCA_045627505.1 Nocardioides sp. | reverse complement strand
CCGTGCACCATCGAGGACGAGCGCACCTTCTCGCACCGTCGCGAACAGGGCAGGGCCGGCCGCTCCGGAGCACTCGTGTGGGTGGCCGCATGAGCGCGCACGACCGTCGCCGCGTCGAGGAGCTGCGCGCCGGGCTCGCCGAGACGGAGCACCGGATCGCGGACGCCCTCGAGGCGGCCGGACGCACCGACGACGTCGAGCTGGTCGTCGTCACCAAGTACTTCCCTGCCTCGGACGTGCGGATCCTGGCGGACCTGGGCGTCACCGACGTGGGCGAGAACCGTCACCAGGAGGCGGTCGAGAAGTCCGCGCAGTGTGCCGACCTCGGGCTCACCTGGCACTACATCGGCGGCCTGCAGAGCAACAAGGCGGCCGCGGTGGCCCGCTACGCCTCCGTGGTGGAGTCGGTCGATCGTCCGAAGCTGGTCGCTCCGCTCGACCGGGGGGCCGGGGAGGCCGGGCGCTTCGTGGACGTCCTGCTCCAGGTGAGTCTGGATCCGCCGGGTGTCGAGCACCGTGCCGGTGTCGCTCCGGAGGACCTGGCTGCTCTGGCCGCGCGCGTGGAGGAGGCCGAGCACCTCAACCTGCGTGGGTTGATGGCGGTCGCCCCGCTCGGGGAGGATCCTGACGCTGCCTTCGGTCGTCTGGCCGAGCTGCGTGAGGCCTTCCTCGTCGACCACCCCATGGCCGGCGTGCTGTCGGCCGGCATGAGCCAGGACCTCGAGCAGGCCGTGGCCCACGGTGCGACACACGTCCGCATCGGGTCCGCCATCCTCGGTCCCCGGCCCACGATCTTGTAATGTCCCAAATCACTTGGCCCCCGTCACGGGTGGCACCGAACCGGAGGAATCTGTCATGAGCGGCGCGATGCGCAGGATCGGCGAGTACCTCGGACTGCTCGAGGACACCGGGCGGTACGAGGAGCACCGCGACGACGCCGCGAACGAGACGACCATGGCTGGCCATCCCGACGCCTCGCGTCCGGCGCCCGTCGCCGACCTGGCCGAGCGTCGTCGCCCGACGCCGGTCCCGAGCACTCCCGTGGTGGCTGAGTTGAGCAAGATACTGACGCTTCATCCCCGTACCTACAACGAGGCCAGGACCATCGGCGAGAACTTCCGCGACGGGATTCCGGTGATCATGAACCTCTCCGACATGGACGACTCGGACGCCAAGCGCCTGGTCGACTTCGCGGCGGGACTGGTCTTCGCGACCCGGGGGAGCATCGAGCGGATCACGAACAAGGTGTTCCTGCTCTCCCCGCCCAACGTGACCGTCGCGGCCGAGGACAAGGAGCGCCTCGTCGAGGGCGGCTTCTTCAACCAGAGCTGAGACTGAGTTGATCGTCGTCGAACTGCTCGCCCTGATCGTCTGGGCGTTCGTCATGCTGCTCTTCGTCCGCCTCGTGGTGGACTGGGTGCAGGTCTTTGCGCGCAGCTGGGTGCCTCGGGGAGCCCTCCTCGTGGTGCTCGAGGCTGTGTACTCCGTCACAGATCCGCCCATCAAGTTCGTGCGCCGATGGGTTCCCCCGCTGCGCATCGGGCAGGTGGGGATCGACCTGAGTTTCATGATCGTCTTCATCGCCTGCTGGCTGCTCCTGGGCGTGCTCCGGAGCATCTAGGGGGTCTGCCCCCACGTGATGCCGATCGCCTCGCGGTGGCTTCACGACCGCCGCACGGCGAGCGCGGGATGCGCCCGGAATGCGCTCTCGCAAGGCCGCTTGGCATCATGGGTACCGCAACACGCCGATGGAACTGGCGCTATTGTTCCACTAGTCAGAACCACAAGTTTTCGAAGAAGAGATTGGGTGAGGTCATGCCGCTGACGCCTGAGGACGTGAGCAACAAGCGCTTTACCCCTGTCCGGCTCCGTGAGGGCTACGACATGGGTGAGGTCGACCAGTTCCTGGACGAGGTGGAGGCCGAGCTGGCCCGCCTCACCAAGGAGAACGACGACCTCCGCGCCAAGCTTGCCGCCGCGCAGAGCGGTGCTGCCGCTCCGGCTGCCTCGCCGTTCGCGATCACTCCCGAGCCCGTCGTGGCCCCGGAGCCGGTCAAGGCCCCCGAGCCGGTCAAGGCTCCCGAGCCGGTGGCCGTGGCTGCGCCCGCGTCGCACGAGACCATCCGCGTCGAGACTGTCGCCGAGGCGTCCAACGCCGCCGCGCGCCTGCTCGAGATCGCGACCCGCAACGCCGACGAGCTCGTCGAGGGCGCCAAGGACGAGGCCGACCGCATCGTCGGCGAGGCCCGTACCAAGGCCGACCGCCTCGAGGTCGAGTCGAAGGGCAAGGCCGACCGGGTCGAGGCCGAGGCTCGCCAGCGCGCCCAGATGCTTGACTCCGAGACCGCCGAGCGTCGTATCCAGATGTTCGGCGACCTGGAGAAGGAGCGGGACAAGCTCAACGGCGAGGTCGAGACCCTCCGCTCGTTCGAGCGTGAGTACCGCTCCCGCCTCAAGACCTACTTCACCCAGCAGTTGGACGCGCTCGAGGGCAACAACACCCTGGAGGCGCCGACCACCAGCGAGGTCGTGGCACCCAAGCGCCTCCGCCCCATCCTCGGTGGCGGGGGGGGCTGACGCGCCCACCCCAGAGGTCCTGTGACGACGCCCGCCCCCTCGGGGGCGCCCGTCGTGCCGTTTCCGGATCGTGACCTCAGGAGTCCGCCTGAGCCGTTGTCGTGGGGCAGCAAGTTCACTAGCGTGCACGAGACGCGTACGGAATCCTCCGTGCGACCGCTGCACGGAGGGGGACCGATGGCCGGGAGATGGACCACCACGCAGGGTCAGACTGCTGCCGACGACCCGAGGCTGGGGGTGTTGGCGCACAAGGACGACGAGGATCCCTGTGCGAGTACTAAAAAATAACCATCATTAGCATTTATCGCTTTAAGCTGGTCGGAGTCATATTTCTTTTCTTCCATATCGTAAATGTTTTATGTTCGTTTTATGTTATATTGTTCGTTGCTAAGTCGGATCGTAGCCAT
>JAZQNT010000102.1:0-2270 GCA_045627505.1 Nocardioides sp. | reverse complement strand
GGAGGGTCCGACCGCGAAGGCGAGGCCGAGGGAGAGCACGACCTTGGCCATCGCCGGCACGGAGCGCGACGAGAACGGCGGCACGATCGCCATCCACGCCACGATGCGTACGGAGGACAGGAGCAGGCCGATCAGCTCCTGGCCGTCCACGGTGAGGGTCACGGCTCGGCTCGCGTCAGCCGAGCATCGAGGGCAGCGCCTCGAAGAGGTCAAGGGTGAAGTTGACCAGGGTGTGCAGCATCCAGTTGCCCGAGATCAGGAGGGCCACAGGTCGACGGCCTTGGCCTCGGCCTCGCCCGGGAGGACGACCTGGACGTTGGTGATGATGAGGTCGAGCTCGGTCACTTGGACTCCTCAGTTTCGGTCGGGATGAAGGTGGTGAGGGGAGCCAGGACGGCGGCCAGGTCGGTCACGTCCTGGAGGGCGAGCACCTCGGTGCTCACCTTCGCGGCGACGTCGGAGGCCAGGCGACCGGCGACGTTGTCGGAGAACTTCTTGGCGAGCTCGGCGTCACTCAGCGGGCGGGCGGGGCCGCCACGGTTTGTGAGCACCTTCTCGACGAGTTCGCGGCCGTCGGTGGTCTTCAGCGTGACCACGGCCGGGAACTGGAACGGGTAGATCTCGTTGCACTCGGCGTTGTCCACGACGGTGACCTTCGACATGAGCTCGCGTCGCAGGGGGTCCTGGGCGAGCTCGTCGGTGTAGTCGTCGAGGCCGGTGGCGAGACCGCCACCGCCGATGAGGCCGGCGGCGAAGGCGTACGGGCCCGAGAACTGGGCCTGGTAGCCAGTGACCGGGGTGCGCTTGACCTCGATCGGCTCGCCGATGGTGCGGGCGGTGGAGCCGGCCACGCCGACGACGACCTCGGCCACCATCTCGGGCGTGATGCCCTGGGCAGCGAAGGCGCGACCCGCGTCCACGGTGGTGTGGGTGAAGTCGTTGGCCGGGTAGGGCTTGAAGAAGATGCCGGGCACCGACCACTCGGTGCCCAGCCCCTCGGTGATCGCCTCGGGGAAGAACTGGCCGTGCAGCCAGCCCTGGAAGAAGCCGAAGCGACCCTCCAGCACGGTCGGCGGGCCGGTGAAGCCACGCTTGACCAGCTGGGCCGCGGTGACGCCGGCCTGGGCGGCGAAGCCGCAGTGCAGGCGCTTCACGGTGCCACCGGTGCGGTTGGCCTCGATCACGCCGGCCGCCATGGAGGCGGTCAGGCCGAGCGCGTGGGTGATGCCCTCGGCGTCGAGGCCGTAGCAGATCGCGGCCGCGACGGAGGAGCCCATGGCGCCGGTGATCGACGTCGCGTGCTGGCCGTGCTCGAAGAAGACGGAGTTGTTCAGCTCGGCGTCGTAGCCGGCCATGCCGAGTCGGACCGCGACCTCGAGGCCGACCGCGATGGCGCGGGTGACGGTCTCACCCGAGGCGCCGGCGTGCTCGGCTGCTGCGAGAGCGGCCGGAACCACGGAGGCCGAGGGGTGCAGGATCGACGGCAGGTGGGTGTCGTCGTAGTCGAGCGAGTGGGCCAGCACACCGTTGGCGAAGGCAGCCTGGGCCGCGTTCACCCGAGTGGGCACGCCCACGACCGTGGCCTGGGTGTGGCCACCCTGGTCGAGGACGTGCCCGATCGCCGCGGCACTGGTCGGCAGCCTGTGGGCCGCCACGCAGAGGCCGAGGACGTCGAGGGTGCGCTGACCCACGGAGGCGGCGACGTCGGCGGGGACGCCGTGCTCCGCGCAGTGGGCCGCGAAGGCTCCGAGCTGCTGGGCGAGGGTGGGCCCGCCGTCAGGCTCGAAGGTCGGGTTGCCGTGTGGCTGCGCGTCAGCAGCGGGGGTGTAGGTGCTCATCCTCAGGCACCGACCACGGCGAGCGGGCGCACCGGGGAACCGGTGGCGCCGAAGAACTTGAGCGGGCTCATGACGAACATGAACTCGTACTTGCCGGCGGCGGCGAGACCCTCGAGGTCCATGGCCTCGATGATGTAGATGCCGCGCTCGACGAGCAGCACGCGGTGAGCCGGGAGCAGGCCGTGACCGGCACCGGGCTTGAGCTGCTCGTAGGCGATGGTGTCGGCACCGGTCGCGTGGATGCCGAAGTCGGCCAGGAAGGTCGCGCCGGTGTCGGAGACGCCGGGAACGCCGGTGCTCAGGCCGCGGAAGAGGTCGCCGTCGCCGTTGTCGAAGTGCTGACCCCAACCGGAACGGACCAGGACGACGTCGCCCTGGCGGATCTCGACGCCCTGCTTGGCGATGGTCGCCTTGAGGTCGTCGACCGTGATC
>JAZQNT010000101.1:0-3680 GCA_045627505.1 Nocardioides sp. | reverse complement strand
GTGGGTCATCGGACTTTCCTCGGCGAGCCCGTGAGCGCGGCCAGTGCCTGCTTCCAGGTGCCGGGAGAGAGCAATGACCCGTCGAGTGCCCCGGGGGCACGTCGGGTCCCCCGGAGCGACGCCGCGGCGTGTCCAGGGGTGCGATGGGTGGGGTCGGGCAGTGCGCCGACGTCTCCGGCGGAGGCCATGGCCTCGTCCACCTGTTCGGCGCTGACGAGCTCCTCGGGGTCGAGCTCGGTCAGGACGGTGACCTGCTGCTCGGTGGTCCCGAGCACCAGCACCCGGCTGCCGACCGTCACCACGGCCACCGCTGAACCGCGGCTCAGCGGCTGGCGGTGCACCACCTGCACGAGGGCGTCAGGACCGCCGGAGAACCGCTTGCCGGCGAGGCGGACCGTGACGAGCAGCAGCCCGATCACGACGGCCAGTGAGAACACCAGCCGCAGGGTCAGTTCGAGCACCGCTCAGGCGCTCGCGTCTTCGATGATCTCGGTGATGCGCAGGCCGAAGTCCTCGTCCACCACGACCACCTCGCCGCGGGCGATCAGACGTCCGTTGACCAGCAGGTCGGCCGGCCCGTCGGCGGCGCGGTCGAGCTCGAGCACCGTGCCCGGGGACAGCGCCAGCAGGTCGCGGACGGCCATCCGGGTACGTCCCAGCTCGACGGTGACCTCCATGTCGACACCGGCCAGCATCTCGATGCCACGGCGCGACGGCGGCTCGGCGGCCGAGGCGAAGATCTCCGCGGTCTGGGCGGTGAACTGCTGGTGGACGGCCGGCTGAACCGCCTGCACGACCAGTGCCGGCTCCTGGATCTGGGCAGCCAGCTGCTCGGCGGGAGACGGGACCGGCTCGTGCAGGGTGGGCGTGGGTGCCGCGGCCTGCGGCGCGGCGGCATGGGTGGGTTCGGTCGCCGGCTGGGCGACGGGCTGGGCCGCCTCGACCGCGGGAGCGGCGGCGATGCGCGGGAGCAGTGCGTCGGAGATCAGCACCGCGGCGTCGATGCCCTCCCCGATCAACGGCACCACGGTGAAGGGGCCGCTGAGGTCGGAGACGACCAGGGCCAGCTCGGTGGCGACGCCGGCCCGGGCCTTCGCGCCCAGCACCTTGGCCACGGCGTCGAAGGCGGGCTGGGTCGCGGCGGCGAGGTCGAGGCCGCCCAGCGGGCTCTCCTTGAGTGCGGTGACCAGGTCCTGTCCGACCAGGACGGCCACCCGGTGCTCTGCGCCGTCCTCGGTGACGAGCTGCGCGGTCGCGGCGCCGGCGAAGGAGGCCGTGACGTGGTCGGTGCCGGGCTGGGTGCCCGCGGCGGTCAGCTCGGTGACCGCGGGCAGCACCTCGGCGGCGGCTTCACCGGCGCGCAGGGCGAGGGCGGTGTCGTGCTGGGTCATCGAGTCTCCTTGGGGGCGCCGACGATCAGGGCGGCGAGTCGGGGGCCCTTGGCCCCTGCGGTGGCGTGGGCGAAGGTGGTGTCGTCGACGACGACGTCCACCGGGGCGGTGGAGGGGTGCGAGAGGCGCACGACGTCACCGGGCTTGAGCGAGCTGAGGCTGTCGGGGCTCAACCGGGTCGGGCGGAAGCGCACCTGCACGTCGACCGGAACCTGGACGAACTGGCGCTTGAGCAGCTCGGCGGCCTGGGCCTTCTTGGCCCGCTCACGGTCGGAGACCGGCGCGGGGGCTGCGGCCCGGACCAGGTGGGGGAGCAGGCCGCTGAACGGCAGGCAGAGGCTGAGGGTGTGCGCGACCTCGTCGATGCGGAGCTGGAACTCCACCACGATCATCACGTCCGCGGCGCCGGCGATCTGGGCGAACTGCGGGCTGTACTCCACCCCGGTCGCCTCGATGTCGAGGTCGACGATGGAGGCCAGGCCGTAGCGCATCTCACCGAGCAGCCGGTCGACCAGGATCCGGATGACGCCGCTCTCGATCTCCGTGAGCGCCCGGTTCGGTTGCTGCACGGCGCCCGGGCCACCCAGCATGTGGTCGACGCAGGACATGGTCGCGTGCAGCGGGACGTCGATCAGCCCCTGGCCGCTCATCGGCTCTGCGGTGAACTTCGTCAGGTACGTGGGGCTCGGCAGGGTGGAGATGTACTCGTCGTAGCTCAGCTGCTGGATCGAGAGCAGCTGCAGCTGGCACACGGTGCGCAGCATCGAGGTGAAGACCGTCGTCGCCTGCCGCGCGAACGAGTCGAACCCGAGCTGCAGGATCCGGGAGTGTTCACGGGAGAGCTGGATCGGCCGGCTGAAGTCGTAGGGCACCGGCTCGCTCGTACGGGTACGGCGTCGGGGGCGGGTGCCTGAGGACCCGGGGCGCGACACGGCCGTGGGTGCTGGAGGGGTCACGGGAAAGGAATCGGCTGCGGTGTGACGCTCCTGAGCGTTTTCGGGCAGGCGAAGGTCACGGTCCGCGCAGCAGCCCGTGAGGTGTCCCCCCATGCGTGTGCCCCGGGTGTCGGCCGGGGATTTGTGGCGCCGAAGGCTGTCGCGTGCGGCCGGGTCCCCGACCGCACGCGGCGCGTCACTGGGTGACGAACTCGGTGTAGTACACCCCCAGCACGTCTCCCTCGTAGGCGAGCTCGAGGCGCTCGGTGAGCTCGGTGCGCAGCTGCTCGCGCTGCTCGGAGGTGGAGACCTGCGCGAGCTGACGCCCGCTGAAGACGCTGATGGTGGCGTCCTTGGCCTTGCTGCCGTCGAGCTCGTGGGCGCCCTCGGCCAGCTGCAGCGCCACGCCGCCCCGCAGGTAGTGCCCGGCGGCGAGGTTGACCTGGACCGGCTCCAGGGTGAGCACCTCGCCGGCCACCGGTTCGGTCTCGCCCCCGTCGGGCTTGAGCAGGAACCACCAGGCGGCGGCACCGAGCGCGATCACCGCGACGAGCAGGACGAGGACGATCTTCTTGCCCCGTCCCTTCTTCGCGCTCGGCTCGTCCTGGGCGGCCCGGGCGCGCGGCATCGTCATCGTCGTCATGGGGTCTCTCCTCGTTCCTTCGCGGCCTGCTCCAGCAGCTCACGGCTCTCGGCCGGGATGGTGGAGAGGACGACGATGTCGACTCGCTTGTTGATGCGCTGGGACCCCTGCTTCTTCGGGTCGACCAGCGGCTTCTCGTGCCCGAACGCCGAGGCGGTCAGACGTCGTCCCGGGATGCCCAGGTCCTCCTGGAGGAACCGGAGCACGGTGATCGCGCGTGCCGACGAGAGGTCCCAGTCGGTGGCGTAGTACTTCGGTTGCACCTTGACCTGGTTGGTGTGGCCGTCGACCTCCAGGTCGTCGGGGATGGTGCGGAGAACCTCGGCCAGGGTGCTCACGACCTTGGCGCCGCGCGGCGTCAGCTCGGCACGGTGGGCCTGGAAGACCACGTGACGCGAGACCAGGCTGACCACCAGGCCCCGACGGTCGATGGTGGAGACGACGTCGTCCCCGAGTCCGACGCTGGCCAGTGAGCGCTCCAGGCGGGCCTGGATGCCGAGCAGCCGCTCGACCTCGGCCTCGGCCTCGGCGTAGGTCCGCTGCAGTCGCCGCTGCGCCTGACGGCTGCCCTCGGAGTTCACCGCCTTCTGCTGCTCAGGGGTGAGCAGCTCCTCGTCGATCGTCGCGATCGACTCGATACCGTTCCCACCCTTCTGCGCGAGGACCCCGGGGCCGCCCTGGTTGATCCCCGAGGACTGGCCGAACCCGGCG
>JAZQNT010000100.1:0-3623 GCA_045627505.1 Nocardioides sp. | reverse complement strand
GACAGCACCGCGTCGACCCGGCCCAGCACTTCGCGGCGGTCGATGCCGTCGATCACCGCGCGCACGTCCTCAGGCGCGATGATCGGGCCGCCCCAGTCGCCGTACCCGGTGTGGTTGGAGTAGTTGACGGTGTGCACGGGCCAGACCTCGTGGCCGCGGCGCTGCAGCGGGAAGACCGCTGCGGAGTTGCCGACGTGGCCGTAGGAGACGTGGGACTGGATCGACAGGATCTTCACGTGCGGAATTGTCCCTCCGTGGCGGCGTCGTTCCAACCGCGGCTCGCCGACTGGACGCTGTTCAGGTGAACTTTGTTCAGGCGATCTTGAGCGAGCGCTTCGACAGGCCCATCCAGAACCCGTCGATCACCTGCTCGGCCGGTTCGTCGGTCGCGGTGGCCGCACCGAGGGCGACGAAGAGCGGCGTGTAGTGCTCGACGGTCGGGTGGGCGTACGGCATGCCGGGCGCCTTGGTGCGGTAGGCGGCGAGCTCGTCCACGTCACCCTTGCTGATCGCCTCTGCGGCCCAGTGGTCGAAGTCCTTCGACCAGCCCGGTGCCTTCGCGTCGATCGACCAGTCCTTGAGGAACGGCAGGCCGTGGGTGAGGAAGCCGGAGCCGATGACCAGCACGCCCTCGTCGCGCAGGTCGCGCAGGCGTGCGCCGAGCTTGAGCAGCTTGGACGGGTCGTGGGTGGGCAGCGACATCTGCAGCACCGGGATGTCGGCCTTGGGGAACATGATCTTCAGCGGCACCCAGGCGCCGTGGTCGAGGCCGCGGCTGCGGTGCTGGTGCACCGGCTCGGTGTCCGGCATCATCGCCGCGATCCGCTGCGCGAGCGCCGAGGCGTCCGGGGTGTCGTAGCGCATCTGGTAGTACTTCGGCGCGAACCCGCCGAAGTCGTAGACCAGCTCGACGTTGGACGCGGTCAGGCTGACTGGCGCGGACTCCCAGTGGGCGCTGACGATCAGGATCGCCTTGGGCTTGGTGGGCAGCTCGGCGGCGAGCTGCTTGAGCTGGGCCGACCAGACCGGGTCGTCCAGCAGCGGCGGCGCACCGTGGCCGATGTACAGGGCAGGCATACGTTCCATGCCACTCATAATGATTGAGCCTTCAACATTATTCCAGCCATCTCCCCCTCCGGACGCGCGACGCCGGGTACCCGCTCATCGTCGACCCGGTTCGGGAGGCAGCGCCAGTGGTTGCAGATGAAACTTTTTCTGGCCACGACATCAGTCCAGCTGCCAGTCCACCGGCTCCGCGCCCTGCTCCACCAGCAGGGCGTTGACCCGGCTGAACGGACGCGACCCGAAGAACCCTCGGGAGGCCGACAACGGCGAGGGGTGCGCCGACTCGACGGTGGGCACCGCCCCCAACGATGAACCCAACGCCGGACGCACCGACTGGGCGTCCCGTCCCCACAGGATCGCCACCAGCGGGCCACCGCGGCGCACCAGCGCGGCGATCGCCGCGTCCGTCACCTGCTCCCAGCCCTGGCGCCGGTGGGACCCGGCCACTCCCGGCTGCACGGTGAGCACCCGGTTGAGCAGCATCACGCCCTGGTCGGCCCAGGCCGAGAGGTCCCCGTGCGCCGCCGGGGCGAGGCCCAGGTCGTCACGCAGCTCCCGGTAGATGTTGGTCAGCGAGCGGGGGAGCGGGCGGACGTCGGGCGCCACCGAGAAGCTCAGGCCCACCGCGTGGCCCGGCGTCGGGTACGGGTCCTGGCCCACGAGCAGCACCCGGACGTCGGCCAGCGGTCGACGGAACGCCCGGAACACCGCGTCCTCGGCCGGCAGGTGGCCCCGGCCCGCTGCCCGCTCGGCGCGTAGGAACGCCTCCATCCGTGCCACCGCCGGGTCCACTCCGGGATCCACGGCCAGCAGCGCCGCCGCCCAGTCGGCGGCCACCAGCCCGCGCTCGACCAGCCCCGCCAAGGCCCCGGTGCCAGAGGCTGCGTTTCCAGAGGCGGCGGTGCCGGAGGACGGGGAGGGGGAGGTTCTCGGGACGGGGACGTGCGCGCTCATGGCACCAGTGTCGCCTCCCGACCGCTCAGCCAGTCCTTCGCCCAGCCCCTCAACCAGCCCCTCACACGGCCCCGCGCACCGGGCGGGCGAGCCGGTCCAGGAAGGCGACCAGCAGCGCCTCGCGCATCGCCGGGGCGGCGACGTCGAGCAGCGCGTTCACCGCGGCCATCCGACCCGGCAGGCTCAGCCCGCCGGCGCTCGACCCATCCGCCCCGCCCTGACCGGCGGCGAGCCCGGCTGCGGCCAGCCCAGCAGCGGCCAGCAGCGCGTCGAAGTCCGCGTCGCTGAGGCCGTGCGGATCCAGGGCCTCGATGAACGCGACGATCCCGGCGTCCACCGTCACCGGCCCGGCCACCTGCGCGGCGGTGACCGACGCGGCCAGGGCGGCCAGGAAGTCGTCCACCCGCGCCAGCGTGGCCGCGCTCACCGAGAGGTGCAGGGTGGCGGGACTCCCGGCGAACCGCATCTGTGGCTGCACGAACCAGCCCCGCTCGGCCATCTCGTCGGTGAGGGTGAAGACGTCGCACGTGGCGTCCGCGGTCAGCGCGACCAACGTGGAGTCGGGGGCCACGAGCACGTCCACGCCGTCGATCGCGCCCACGCCCTCGACGATCCGGTCCACCGCCGCGAAGACGTCGCGCGCCAACCGCAGGTACCCGGCGTCCCCGATCGTCTGCAGCACCGCCCAGGTGCCGGCCAGCGGGGCGCCCGGCTTCGTCGACTGCATCGTGGAGTTCAGCATCGTGTAGCCCGGCCAGCGTGCTGAGGCGAAGTACTGCGGCCGCCGGTGCGCCGGGCTGCGGTGCACCAGCACCGAGGTGCCTTTCGGGGCGTAGGCGTACTTGTGGGTGTCGACCGAGATCGAGGTGACACCCTCCACCCGGAAGTCCCAGGGTGCGCACCCCGGCGCGGACGGTCGCCCCAGGCGCTCGGCGTACGGCAGCACCCAGCCACCGATGCAGGCATCCACGTGGCAGCGGACGCCCCGCGCGGCGGCCGCGGTGGCGATCGCCGGTACCGGGTCGACGACCCCGTGGGCGTAGGAGGGCGCGGAGGCCACCACCAGCACCGTGCTGTCGTCGATCGCCGCGGCCACCGCCGCGGGGTCGGGGCGGGAGTCCTCGCCCACCGGCACCACGATGGTGCGCACCCCGAAGTAGTGGGCGGCCTTGTGGAAGGCGGCGTGCGCGGTCTCGGGGATCACCATCGACGCCTCGGCGACGTCGGGCCGCGCGTCCCGTGCGCCCTGGACGGCCAGCAGCACCGACTCGGTCCCGCCCGAGGTGAGCGTG
Source organism: Nocardioides sp. (assembly GCA_045627505.1). Lineage (GTDB taxonomy): Bacteria > Actinomycetota > Actinomycetes > Propionibacteriales > Nocardioidaceae > Nocardioides. The sequence continues at coordinate 312 of JAZQNT010000100.1, read as the reverse complement.
CCGACCGCCTCCTCGGGGGCGTGCAGCAGGTCGGCGGCGAACCCGACCACCTCGTTCTCCATCCGCAGCAGGCTGGGGAAGGCGGTGGGGTCCAACCCGTTCGAGCCGGCGTACCCCGGCACCGCCGCGCGGGCCACCCGGTCCACCTCCTCCAGACCGGAGTCGTAGACGTAGGCCAGCGTGGTCCCGCCGTGCACCGGGAGGTCGCCGCGCTGCAGCGCCGCCAGCCGGTCGAGCACGGTGGGTGGCTGGTCGTCCGGCTCCGGCAAGTCGGAGGCCAAGCGGACTTAGGAAGACAATAGAGAGGGACAA
>JAZQNT010000099.1:0-6406 GCA_045627505.1 Nocardioides sp. | reverse complement strand
GGACGGCGCCACCGGTCATCCGGTCCATCTCGCCCCGGGTGATCTCCAGCATGGTGAGCCCCTGCTCGGCGGCCAGCTTGAAGGCCTCACGCAGGCGGCCGTCACGCTCGGCGCCCTCGGCCACGTAGATCGCGGTCACCGGGATCGCGGCGCGCAGCACCTCGACGACGGAGTTGCGTCCGGCGGCCCACTCGGCCTCGGTGGTCTTCGGAGCGCGGCGGGGCTTGGTCGCCGCCACCTTCTCCTGCTTCTGCTTGATCTTGTACTGCTTGTGGTACGGCCGCTCGGAGGCCTTGGGCGTGGGGCCCTTGCCCTCCAGTGAACGGCGCACGTGACCGCCGGTGCCGACGCTCGCGCCCTTCTTCTGCTTGCGGATCGCGCCCTTGCGGTTGGAGTTGCCTGCCATGGAGTCCTCGTTCGATTCGGGAGGTTCAGTGCGTCAGGACTGCCCCAGCGACCAGCGCGGTCCCTGCGGGGTGTCCTCGATCTCGATGCCAGCCGCCTTGATCCGGTCGCGGATCGCGTCGGCGGCGGCGAAGTCCTTGTCGGCCCGGGCCTGCTGGCGCTGCTCGAGCAGGCCGGCGACCAGGGTGTCGACCGCCTCGGTGAGACGGTCGGTGTCGCCGCCGGCGCCCTGCGCCCACGCCTCGTCGGCGGGGTGGAGGCCGAAGACGTCGAGCATCGCCAGCACCTCCTTGGCCGCGCGCTGCGCCGACGCAGCGTCGGCGTCAGCAAGCGCCTTGTTGCCGGCCCGGACGGTGTCGTGGATGACCGCGACGGCCGCCGGGGTGCCGAGGTCGTCGTTCATCGCGGCGACGAAGGCGTCCGGCAGGTCGGCGAGCGTGGCGCCCGGGCCTGCGGCCTCGACCTCGCCGACCCGCTCGAGGAACGACTCGATGCGGCCGAAGCCGGTGACGGCCTCGTCGAGCGCCTCGAAGGAGAACTCGACGTGGCTGCGGTAGTGGGCCTGCACCAGGTAGTAGCGCAGCTCGATCCCGCGGTACTTCTTCAGGACCGCCGGAATCGTGAGCGAGTTGCCGAGCGACTTGCTCATCTTCTCGCCGGCCGTGGTGATCCAGGCGTTGTGCATCCAGTAGTTGGCGAAGCCGTGACCGGCCGCGCGGGACTGCGCCTGCTCGTTCTCGTGGTGCGGGAAGCGCAGGTCGAGGCCACCGCCGTGGATGTCGAACGAGTCGCCGAGGTACTTGCCGGCCATCGCCGAGCACTCGATGTGCCAGCCCGGGCGTCCGCGTCCCCACGGGGAGGGCCAGGAGGCCGTGCGCGGCTCCGACTCGGACTTCCACGCCTTCCACAACGCGAAGTCGCGCGGGTCGCGCTTCCCGCGCGGGTCGGCGTCCGCGGCCGGCTCCATGTCGTCGACGCCCTGACGGGTCAGCGCGCCGTACTCCGGGAACGAACGGACGTCGAAGTAGACGTCGCCGGAGCCGTCGGCGGCCGGGTAGGCGTGGCCGCGCTCGATCAGCAGCTCGATCATCTCCACCATCTCGGGGATGTGACCGGTGGCTGCGGGCTCGTAGGTGGGAGGAGCGACGTTGAGCGCCGCGTAGGCCTTGGTGAGCTCGCGCTGCATCTCGTAGGCGAGGTTGTACCAAGGGCGTCCCTGCTCGGCCGCCTTCGTCAGGATCTTGTCGTCGATGTCGGTGGTGTTGCGGATGAACGTCACGTCGTAGCCGCGGAACCGCAGCCAGCGCTGCAGGACGTCGAAGTTCACCCCCGAACGGACGTGGCCCACGTGCGGCTCGGACTGCACCGTCAGGCCGCAGACGTAGAGACCCACGTGTCCCTCGACGAGGGGCACGAAGTCACGGACCTCACGGGTGGCGGTGTCGTACAGGCGCAGGCTCACGGGCACGATTCTACGTGCGCTGCCAGCGCGAGGACGCATCCCGAGCGCGTGCCGCCCTCGCGCCTCGCGCGACGGAACCTGAAGAGATCCCTCCGTGCGGTTCATCACGTGACGCATGGGGCTGGTGTGACCTAGCCTCGAGCCGTGCGTCCCTTCACCTCTCCCGCAGCCCACGCCCCCTCGGCTCTGGTCACCACTGTGGTCACCACTGTGGTCACCGCTGTGGTCACCGCTGTGGCCACCGCCACGCTGGTCGCGTCGACAGCGCTCCCGGTCCCCGCCGAGGCAGCCAGGGCGAAGAGCCCGGCCACCACCGTGGTCAAGGAGAAGTCGTTCGACACCACCGCCGACTTCCGCTCCGGCACGCTGTCGGGAGCCGCGGTGAAGAACGGCTCGGTGGTGCTCAAGTCCCCCAAGGCCTACCGCACCATCGCCGGCGACAGGTACCGCGCCGGGTCGTGGACCTCACCGTGGGTCTCGACGAAGACGTTCACCGAGCTGCTGCCGTCGTGGCAGGCCAGCACCCCCGGCCACAGCCTGGTCGAGGTGCAGGTCCGGGTGCGCGACGCCAGCGGCCGGAAGGGGTCCTGGGACAAGCTCGCCCGCTGGACCTCCCAGCCGACGGGCACGCTCAAGGGCAAGAAGGTCTACGCCCGCAAGTCGTGGACCACGCAGCCCGACGACCTGGCCAGCGTGCTCACCGACACCGTGCGGGTGAATTCCGCAGCCGGAGCCACCGGCTGGCAGGTGAAGGTCCTGCTGCTCCGACGCGCCGGCTCGGTGCCCGTGCTGCACCGCGTCGGCGCCGCCTCCACCCAGGTGGTCGCCCGCACCAGCACCTCGACCCCGGGCGCGGTGGCCAGGGCCGGGATCGTGCTCGACGTCCCGCGGCTGTCCCAGATGACCCACACCGGCCACTACCCGCAGTGGGGCAACGGCGGCGAGGCCTGGTGCTCGCCCACGTCGACGGCCATGGTGCTGGAGTACTACGGCCGTACCCCGGCCGCGGCGAAGACCTTCGCGCCCACCCTGAACGGACGCAAGCACGCCGACGGCGTCGTCGACTTCACCGCCCGCGCCGTCTACGACCACGCCTACCGCGGCACCGGCAACTGGAGCTTCAACACCGCCTACGCCGGCACCCTGCTGCCCCGGACCCGGGTCACCCGACTGCCGCACCTGCGCGCCGCCGAGGCTCACCTGGCCGCCGGCACACCGCTGATCGTCTCGGTCTCCTTCGGCAAGGGGCAGCTCACCGGCGCCCCGATCTCCGCCACCGCCGGACACCTGATGGTGCTGGTCGGCTTCACCCCCGACGGTGACGTGATCGTCAACGACCCGGCCGCGAAGTCGAACGACCAGGTCCGCCGCCTCTACGACCGCGCGCAGTTCGAGCGGGCCTGGCTGACCAAGTCCGGCGGCCTCACCTACGTGCTCGAGGACTGAGTCCGAGCGCTGCGAGGGGCGCCGGCCGATCAGTCCTCGGTCGGCTCCTCGGCGCGGAACGTCACCGCGTGCCACCCGGTGACGCCGCTGGGCAGCGGGTCACGCTGCACCGAGGTCTGGACCTCGCCGCGCGCGCTGACGGCACGCACGCGCAGCTCGTGCTCACCGGCCTCGACCCGGATCCTCCCCCTCCACTGGACCCAGGCGTCGGGCGTGCCGGGCTCGGCGACGAACGCCTCCTGCCACGCCCCACCGTCGAGGGAGTACTGGACGGCCGCGACACCCACCCCGGGGTCCCACGCCATGCCGGCGACGTCGACGGAACCCGCCTCGACGCCCGAGCCCGAGGCAGGGACGTCGATCCGCGAGGACAGCCGGACCGGGGCGCGACGGTTCCACGCCGGCGCGGACTCCTGCTCGGCCACGTCGGCGAACCGGGTGACCTCCCACTCCACCACCCACCGACAGTCACCGGTCTCGGCGTAGATGCCCGGGACGATCGTGCGCACCGGGAAACCGTGCTCCAACGGGAGCACCTCCCCGTTCATGGCCACGGCCAGCATCGCCGGTCGGTCGTCGGTGAGCACCGAGATCGGAGTGGTGCAGCTCCACCCGTCGGCCGACACCTGGCGCACCGCGTCAGCAGCAGACGAGACCCCGGCCCGCTCCAGCAGCACCCGGGTGGGCACCCCGCTCCACCAGGCGTTGCCCACCGACGCGCCACCGACCTCGTCACGCACCGACGCGATCGTGGTCCAGGACTCGACCAGGCCCAGGTCGAGCAGGTCGTCGTAGGTGAGCTCGACGGGCGTGGCGACCAGCCCGTGGATCCGCAACCGCCAACTGGATGCGCCGAGGGTCGGGATCCGCAGCGCGGTGCTGGTCACGTGGAAGTCGCTGTTCGGGGTCTGCCACGGGGTGACGCCCTCGATGCCCACCAACGCGCTCTTCGGCACCCGGGGACGGGTTGCCCCGGGGATCCTCAGCAGCCTGCGGCTCTCGTCCACCGCGGCACGGCGACGCTCCAAGGCCCAGGCAGCGCCACCTCCGGCCACCGCCGTGGCGCAGACCGCCACGAACCCGCGCACGACGCTGCGACGCGCCGGCCGCGAGGCAGGCGCTGTCCCCGCGGCCACACGCTCACCCTCGCGCTCGCTCCGTCGCAGTCGCGGGGCGAGGAGGGCCATCAGGAGGAGCCAGACCACCAGGGCGGTCACCCCGGGGAGCACCTGGGTGGTTCCCCACCCACGCAACCCCACCGCGAGCGCGGCGTCGGCCACGGCGAGCAGACCCCACACGAGCAGCGCGGCCCAGCGGGTCCCGCGCCACAGCACGCCTCCGAGGACGAAACCGAGACCGATCAGTGCCCCGAGCAGCACCACCAGAGCCGGCTCGAGGAGGGTGGCGAGGAACTCCACCGTGGCCTGGGCGAACGTGCCGGGCGTCAGTCCGCCCACCGCGTCGAACGCCGACTCCAACGGGGTCTCCCGGACGGAGAAGAGCTCCGCGACCAGCTGGCTGGCGCCGAGACCTGCCAGACCCACCAGCAGTCCTGCGAGGGCCCACCAGCCAAGCCCGGAAGCGCGCCGGCGCGTTGCCGCGGCGGTCGCGTCAGGCGTCCCTGGTGTCGAGCTCACGCGTCGATTGTTCCTCAGGCATCATCATGGGCGTGAATGCACTTCCACGGATCGGCCTCGGCACCGACGTCCACCGCCTCGTCGACGGCGTCCCCATGCACCTCGCCGGACTGGCGTGGCCGGACGAACCGCAGGGCCTCGAGGGGCACTCCGACGCCGACGTCGCCGCGCACGCTGCCTGCGACGCCCTGCTGTCGGCCGCCGGGATCGGTGACCTGGGCAGCAACTTCGGCACGGCCGAGCCGGAGTGGGCCGGGGCCGCGGGTGCCACCCTGCTGGGCGAGACCGCCCGCCGGGTGCGCGCGGCCGGATTCGAGATCGGCAACGTCGCCGTCCAGGTGATCGGCAACCGCCCCCGCCTGGGGCCGCGCCGCGCCGAGGCAGCGGCAGCGCTCAGCGCCGCGGTCGGGGCGCCGGTGCCCGTTCGAACCAGGTGTCCATAGTGCTCGGTGCGCAGGACAAGACCCAGCTCATCCGCGACTATACGGAGAAGGAGGCGAACGTCATCTTCAACACCGTCGGCAACCATATCGTCGGCCAGGTGAACGGCAGGACAGCGGAGGATTACAACAAGTCATTCGGAAGGGAGTTCCGCCGTCAGGAGAGCCAGACCAGAAGCATGGACAGCGAGTCCGTGAACATCTCTTTCCATCAGGAGGAGCTGCTGCCGGTGAGGGTGATCGAGGGACTCACGTCCGGCTATTTTTTCGGCAAGGTCGCGGACAACAACGACACCCCCATACGGAAGAAATTCTTCTGCGGGGAGGTCCAGGTAGATGTTGAGGCCTGGAAGCAGAAGATGAAGAAGGCTGAGGACATTCCCGTGCTCACGGACTTCCAGAAGGAGCGGGAGCTTTTCAGCCACTGACCATTTTGATGTGTCTAGCGCTTCTATACTATTGTATACTTTTTTTGCCTTGGTGACTACTTCTAGCCATTCTGCACCCGAAAGATTTTTACTATTAAAATTCTCTTTCATTGTCTTAAAGTAATCATAATATTTTACATATTCATTTATTTGATCTACAACCTGCGGACCACCGGTTAATATAACTGCTGCTTCAATTAATGTCCCTGCATCAGAACTCAATACAGAATTTGCTGCAGTAAGCAAATTACTTACAAGGCTCTTGCCGTTTGGAAGACAATAAAGATATACTTTTTCATCCTTAACAGCAACGTTTACAACTACCCATCCAGATTTAACCTGTATTGATTTATTCTTGCTGTCAATAGAAACATATTTTATTTGTGAAGCCTTATAGCCCACTTTTTTAAGTTGATTTATTGCCGTTGGCAGACTGTTATTCATGACTCCCGGCACATTAAACATGCAGTATAAATATAATTTATTATCCTTCACTTCCTGATATACTACTGTCATGTTATTAGTATTCTGTATATAGTTTTCCCCATCTGCTGTAAGGCAAACAACTCTACCTTTATCAACACCAAT